>JAUVVT010000052.1 GCA_030604505.1 bacterium
AACAGAACAACATATAGCAACAAGGACTCTTCTTGGGAGATTAAACAAAGAATTTCGCATTAATCTCTTAAAAAAGAGTGGTTATAGTCTGAACGAGAAAGTAATACAGCTTGAAATTAAACCCGGAAGTGCCGCTCAAGGAGTTAAAGAAGAACTTTCACGCCAGGCTTATGTGTTAAATATTAACCCGACAAAAATAACAATCACAGGAAACTCCGGACCAGGATTATTATATGGTGTTTCAACATTAATGCAGCTTCTAATTTCAAAAGTTAAAAATGACCTTACCCTTCCTGTTTGCAGAATGGAAGATTGGCCGGAGCTTGAATTAAGGGAGATACACTGGGATTCTCAGTATCACCAGGACAGATATGAAACATTAAAAGAATACCTTGACCGTGCAGTTGAATTTAAAATAAATGGAGTGGGATTTTCAGTAAAGGATAAATTTGCATACGAACGTCATCCCATTCTTGCTGCCCCCGGCGCTTTTACAAAGAAACAAATCCAGGAACTTGTCAGGTATGCTCATGAACGTTTTATTGAACTAACTATTCACGTTCAAGTACCTTCTCATATGTCTTATGTATTAAAACATCCTCAATTTGCACACTTAAGTGAAGATAGTGATAATAATTTTCAAATTTGTACTGAGAAAGAAGAAACATGGGAATTAATCTTTGATATGTTTGACGAAATTATAGAAGCAACGCCGGGAGGCAGATTTTTTCATGTCGGTACGGATGAATCCTGGTTCTACGGTTCAGGGAAGAACTGCGGCTGTGCTGAAAAGGTTAAAAAGATAGGTAAAAGCGGTATGTTTGTCGAACTTGTCAATAAAGTGACTAAATATCTTGAAGACAAAGGAAGAGAAGTGAGAATATGGGCTGAATATCCGTTAATGCCAAAGGATATACTGAAAATTCCGAATACTGTGATTGATGCAGTTGTGAATCCAGGCCTTTTTTACGATTATGAAGGAGAAGATGGACCCACAATAGAAAGAAGGCACGGAATGCGAGGTATGATTTATGTTTCAATCCATGGAGGGGGTTCATTTTTCTCTGATTATATCCAGAGAGTGAAAAATGCATACAAGGATATATCTGACGTTGAGATGAGGAAAAATAAAATAATCGGAACTTTTATTGCTGCCTGGGATGAATCTGCACCTCATAATGAAATATTCTGGCTTGGATGGACTGCTGGCACTTCTTACGGATGGAATTCAAAGGCTCCGCTTCCTGATATATTAGTACCGAAATTTATGAAGCTTTTTTATGGTCCTGAGGTGGTCAATATGCAGGAAGTGTACAGATTAATGAACGACGGTGCAAAATTCTGGTCGTCTTCGTGGGGAAGTATTCCCACTTTAAAGAAGCTTAATTATGGAGGTTCTTACGGTCCAAGACCATCCCCCAGAAAAGAACCATATATAGAATTACCAAATCTACCTGATTCTGAGACACTTTATAATCATCCGTTCTGGAAAAACCATTATAAAAAGAATTTAGAAGAATTGGAAAAACAAAAAAATACAAATAATCATATCTTGGACCTTCTTAATGAAAATCACAACAGTGTATCCAGAAATAAATATAATGTTGAAGTTATGCTCGCAAATGCGAAATATTTCCGCCATAATATTGATCTGTTAGAAACTCTTTCACTTATTGAAGATACTCTCTCTGCTGCAAGCAGAATGAGGGAATATCATCGTTATGAAGAGGCAATTAATTATCTTAAAGATGCTGAGCAGCTTGCAGAAAATATATGCAAAGATAGAGAAGAAACGTATGAAAACTTAAAAAAGGTTTGGGAAAAAAGCCAGTATCCGAAAGGCAGGACGGTAGATGGAAAGAAGTTTGTTCATATCGAGAGCAACACCTGGAGCGGTGGCGGCAACCGTACACCTGATTTATCTCATCTTGTCAGACGTGAACGGAGATTAAACCTGGAAAAGTGGATATATGATTTAAAAGCAATCAGGCACACAGTTACTCTTAAACACCAATTTGACGTCCCGGACGAATTGTTGTATCTAAAATAGTTCTTAATATTATTGAGGTCTAAATGACAAGCAAGAGAAATAATCATTTTAAAATAATTTTACTCCTCACAGCAGCATTATTTTTGTCAAATTTATCATTTTCTCCAAGTTTCTTAAATGCAAAAACTGTCAATAAAGCAAAAACATCATTATGGGATTCAGGTTATGCTTTACTTCCTGAACCGCAAAAGATTGAAATTGGAGAAGGTAGCTTCAAATTTGGCATTGAATGGAAATTTGAACTTTCACCAGGTGTAACAAAACAGCATATTGCAGTAAAAACTATTCTTGATAGACTTAATAATGAATTTAATGTGAATTTGCCGGTCAAAAAAGATAGTTATGATTTGGGAGAAAAAGTAATACAACTTGCGATTCGTTCCAGTAGCGCTGCTGTTGGTAAAAAAGAAGCAATTGCCAGGCAATCTTATATTCTTGAGTTAAAGCCTGATAAGATTTTAATATGTGGAAATGATAATACAGGTCTTTTGTATGGTGTTCAAACCTTTTTACAGTTATTAGGCTCAAAAGCAGACTATACGCTTCCGGTCTGTAAAATTGAAGACTGGCCTGACCTTGAACTCCGCATAAGCCACTGGTGTGAAAAAGAACATCAAAGCAAATTGGAAACTCTGAAAGAATATATTGACAGGGCTGTAGAATTCAAGATAAATGGAATTGGGTGGCATATAGAAGATACTTTTAAATATGAGAAGCATCCTGTGATTGATGTTTCCACTGCATTTACAAAAGAGCAAATCCAGGAGATAGACAAATATGCACGTGAAAGATATATAGAACTATTTCCAATATTAGATTTTCCTGCTCATATGTCTTTTGTTTTGAAACATCAGGAATTTGTCCATCTAAGAGAGCTCCCGGAAAGCAGTTATTTTATGTGTCCTACAAAAAAAGAATCCTGGAATTTAATTTTTGATATGATCGATGAATTGCTTGAAGCATTTCAGGGGAAGTATTTCCATTTTTCAACAGATGAACTCTTTTATCTTGGAGATGGTCCTAATTGCGGGTGTGCTGAAAAAGTAAAAGAACTCGGACCAAGCGGAATGTTTGTAGAGATAATGCGCAAAGCAGGCAAATATCTTGAAGATAGAGGTAAAGAGGTGATGTTTTGGGGTGAACGGCCTTTAGAAGTTAAAGATATAAGGAAACTTCCCAGTACTTTGATAGATGCCGTTGCAGGAGACCCGATTTATGAAAGAGAAGGAGAATTAAAGACACAGAAAGAACATGGAATGAGAGTTTTGGTCTATTTTGCGATAAAAGGTGGAGAAAAAAGAATTTTTCCTGATTATGTCCCTTACAAATATCATAAAATATACTCAAGGGATTATTTGAATACAATGCAGCATCAAATATATTTTGGGGAAGTGAGAAATAATAAAGTGCTTGGGAATTTTACTGCCGCATGGGATGACCACGGATCAAATCATGAGGTAATATGGCTTGGTTTGATTGGCGGAGGTACTTATGGATGGCACGCCGGATCTCCCGAAGCAGATGAAATACCGCCAAAATTTATGAGACTGTTTTATGGAATAAATGAAGTCAATATGGAAGAAGCATATGAATTGATGAGTGATGTTGCTTTGTTCTGGACATTTTCATGGGATAGAAGAAAAGGGATTGATCTCCCTCATTTACCTGAGCCCAATACACTATATAACAATCCTTACTGGAAAGACCGTTATAGTAAAATTTCTTACACAAAAGACCGTCATTTAACAAGCCGTTTCGGCGGAAATTCAGACGGCACTTTAAATTTAACCGATGAGAGTGAACTATGTAAACGTCTCATTGATATTCTTAATAATAATCTCGGTAGAGTATTGAAAAATAAATATAACATTGAAGTGTTTTTGTCAATAGCAAAGTGCTGGCTTCATAATGTTTATCTCTTTGAAACTCTTGCGGTCATCGAGGATACTCTCTCCGCTGCACATAATATGCAGAGGCAAAATCGCTTTGAAGAGGCTGTTTTAAATCTTATGACAGCAGAAAAACTTGCTGAAGATATATGTGAAGAAAGAAAACAGTATTATCAGCAGTATGTGACAACATGGAAGATGAAGCGGTTTCCGAGTAGTCAAATGGATATCTTCAGACGGGAACGTAATCTTAATTTAGAAAAATGGATTTATGATTTAAAGGCAATAAGACAGACATTTGCTCTGAAACATCAATTTGAGATATCGGAGAAATTATTATATCCAAGTAATTATTAAAAGGAATAGACAATGGCAAAAATAAATGAATTTATTAATACAAAACTTTTCCCAGTTTTTATTTTACTCTCAGCGATCTTTATAATTTATTCGATTTTTTGGATTCCAACTATTGCAGCTGCTCCCGACACTTCATTATGGGAATTGGGATATGCTCTTTTACCGGAACCCCAAAAGGTTGAAATCGGAGAAGGACGTTTTAAACTCGGGACAAACTGGAAAATAAAACTTTTATCCAGCGTGACTGAACAGAATATTGCCGTAAAAACTATAGTTAACAGGCTCAGCAAGGAATGTGGTATTGAACTTACTCTGCAAAAAAACAGTTTCAGTTCAGGTAACAGGGTAATTCAACTTGAAATCCGTCCCGGATATACTGCCAAGGGAATAAAAGAAGGACTTGCCTGCCAGGGTTATGTTTTGGAATTAAAACCTGATAAAATTACCATTTTCGGTAATGATAATCCGGGTCTTTTTTATGGTGTTCAGACTTTGTTACAGTTGTTAAATTCAAAAACCAATCTTGTGCTTCCGGTCTGTAAAATTGAAGACTGGCCCGACCTTGAATTGCGTATAATGCACTGGTGTGAAAAACATCATCAAAACAGAATAAAGAATATTAAAGAATATATTGACCGTGCAGCGAAATACAAAATAAACGCCATTGGATGGCAATTGGAAGATAAGTTTGCTTATGAAAGACATCTTGTTATTGGTGCCCCTGGTGCATATACAAAAAAACAGCTTAGAGAAATAGACAAATATGCCAGGGAAAGGCATATTGAAATTATTCCTCTCATAGACTGTCCGGCACATATGGCGTATGTTCTGAAGCACCCGGAGTTTGCATATCTGAGAGAAGATATTGATAATAATTATATGATATGTCCTTATAAGGAAGAAAGTTGGGACTTACTGTATGATATGTTTGATGAGGTAATGGAGGCATTTACAGGTAAGTATTTTCACATATCGACTGACGAAGCTTATTTTCTCGGGAATGGGATAGAATGCGGATGCGCAGAAAAGAAGAAACAGATAGGAAGGAGCGGTATATTCGTTGATTTTATGAACAGGGCTGCTAAATATCTTGAGGAGAGAGGTAAAGAAGTTATGTTTTGGGGTGAATCTCCTTTAAAACCCAGTGATATACCAAAGCTTCCGAATACACTGATAGATGCGGTTGCAGGACAAAGCAGTTTGGATAGAAATGGAGAATTAGCGATAGAACAAAAGCATGGAATGAGAGTACTCATTTATTATTCAACAAAAGGCGGGGAAAAAATCTTTATTCCTGATTATTTACCGTTTAAGTATCATGATTGTAGTTCAAGGGACCATTTGAATTCGATGTATGAAAGAATGTTTTTTGCCCGGAAAGTGAATAATGATGTACTGGGCACTTTTATTGCTGCCTGGGATGACCGCGGACCGCATGATGAAGCTTTCTGGCTTGGGTGGATAACAGGCACTTCCTATGCCTGGCATGTCGGAGCTCCTAAACCGGATAAAATATTACCGGAATTTATTAGGCTTTTTTATGGAACTGAAGTTGTGGATATGGAAGAAGTATATGCATTATTGAATGATTGTGCATTATTCTGGAAATTCTCATGGGAAAGCAAACCTTCCTTAATGAAACCTATTGTCGGAAACTCTTATGGAATATTTCCGATACCCCGTCCCAGAATGATAGAATCGATTCGATTGCCTCATCTGCCTGATCCAAATACTCTTTTTAATTATCCATTTTGGAAAGACCGTTATGAAAAGATTTATTTCAGAAAAGATAACCGGCGCGGAAGTCCGCAAAGTGTATTAGAATTAAGAAAGGAAAAAGAACTGATTAATCGTCTTATCAATCTTCTGAATGAGAATATTACTATTGTAATCAGGAATAGATACAACCTTGAGATATTCCTGTCATTAGCAAAAATGTTCCGTCATAATGTTAATCTTTTTGAAACGCTTGCAATGATAGAAGAAACACTTTCTTCAACTGCTGAAAATTATTTGAACTTTGAACATGCCGTTTCTTGTCTTGAAAAAGCAGAAAAACTTGCAGAAGATATTTGTAAGGAGAGGGAACAAACCTATCAAGAATTGAAAAAAACATGGGAAATAAGCCGTTATCCCAAAGGGCAGTCAGTTGATGGAAGAAAATTTGTCCATATACTTGATGATACAAAAAATTATCCGGCTGACGTAACACCTGATTTATCATATTTTATTTTGAGAGAACGCAATCTTAATATTGAGAAATGGATTAATGATTTAAAGGGAATCAGGCATAACTTTGTATCGAGACATAAAAACAAGTAACATATTTTTAAAGTGTTTTGTTATTTACTTATCAATTAATGTGGAAGGATAAATAATAATGAAAAATATTAATTTATTTGCAATTATTATGCTGGTCGTATTATTACTGATGGTTGGCTCAATTTTTTCAACAAACATTATTTTTTCGAAATCTATTAATAGGCCGATAGACTCATTAAGGAATTCAGGTTATGCTCTGCTGCCGCTTCCTCAAAAGATTGAAATTCAAGAGGGAAGTTTCAAGTTTGGTAAAGATTGGAAAGTAAAACTTTTATCGGGTGTGACAGACGACCATATTGCGGCAAAGACTCTTCTTAAAAGAGTAAAAGAGGAACTTGGGATAAGTCTTTCAATCCTGAAAAGCGGTTCTTTTCCGGAGGGAAAAGTAATACAGCTTGAGATTCGCCCGGGAAGTGCCGCTCAGGAGAAAAAAGAAACACTTGCCCGTCAGGGTTACATTTTGGAATTAGAATCCGATGAAATTTCAATATGCGGGAATGATAATCCAGGTCTTTTTTATGGTGTTCAGACACTTTTACAACTGCTGAGCGCAAAACAAAACCTTACTCTACCTGTATGTAAAATTGAAGATGCACCTGATCTTGAACTCCGAATAATGCACTGGTGTGAAAAACATCACCAAAACAGAATGAAGACTCTAAAGAGGTACATAGACCAGGCGGCAGAATACAAAATAAATGGCATTGGATGGCAGTTAGAAGATAAGTTTGTTTATGAAAGGCATCCGGTTATCGGAGCTCCCGGAGCATTTACAAAGGAGCAGGTGAGAGAGATAGACAGGTATGCCCGGGAAAGATACATTGAACTAATCCCACTTGTAGATTGTCCGGCACATATTGCTTATGTTCTGAAACATCCTGAGTTTGCACATTTGAGAGAAGATGTTAAAAATAATTATATGATTTGTCCCAATCGGGAAGAGTCATGGGATTTACTTTATGATATGTTTGATGAGATAATGGAGGCATTTAGTGGTAAATATTTTCACGTTTCAACTGATGAATGTTATTTTCTTGGAACAGGAATAGAATGCGGCTGTGCTGAAAAAGCAAAAAAGTGGGGCAGGAGCCAGATATTTGTTGATTTTATGAATAAAGCAGCTCAATACCTTGAAGACAGAGGCAAAGAAGTTATGTTTTGGGGAGAATCACCTTTAAGTGTTAGTGACATAACAAAACTTCCCAGCACTGTGATAGATGCTGTTGCAGGTGATGAAAGTCTGGAGAGGAAAGGGGAATTAGAGACAGAGAAAAATCACGGGATGAGAGTTTTGATTTATAATCCAATTCATGGTGGAGGAATCTTTGCTGATTATATTCAGCGTGTACATAATGCATATAAGAGTATATCTTTTAGTAGTCCAAGAAAAATAAACGATGTACTTGGAACTTTTATTGCAGGCTGGGATGATGCCGGACCGCATGATGAAGCTTTCTGGCTTGGCTGGACGGCAGGTGGATCATATGCATGGAACAGTGGGAATCCTGAACCCGATCAAATGATAGATGCATTTATGAAGCTTTTTTACGGTGGTGATGCAGTCAATATGTTGGAAGTGTATCAATTAATGGCTGATGGGGTAAAATACTGGACAGAATCCTGGAACAGGATTCAAGAAAAAAGAGTAACATGGGAGCTTTCAATGCAGGGTTATCCTACTACTTTGAAGCCTATTTATGGTTATTGGGCAAAACCATACAAGTTTCCAATTCCGCGTCCCCGAAGAGTCGCTTCTCTTGAATTGCCCAATTTACC
>JAUVVT010000214.1 GCA_030604505.1 bacterium
AACTTCTGGAGTTGAAAATACATACTGATTTACTTGCTACCCCTATCTCTCTTCCGCGACTTTCCCTGGGACAAAACAACATCCGTTACACCGATAAGAACGAAGACTCGCGGCAGGTGTTAATAACCCACGCCTATCAGGAGAGCGGAAATATTACGCCTCCCCAGAGACCGAAACTGCAGTATCCTGCGGATAAAACAGTCAATGATGACGCATGGATTAAGTTCAGATGGAATGAAGTTCCCGGTGCAAAAAAATACCACATTCGTGTGAGCCGCCGGCATGACCTGAAGACATCGTACCGTCCATGTTTTGACGTTTATGTTGGTGAAACGGAATTATGCAATAAGCGGACGGGGCTTTTCAGCACCGATGAAACTTACTACTGGAGTGTGCGTGCACGGAGCGCTGAAGGCGTCTGGGGAGACTGGAGTTCCATACAGACTTTTTCCTGGTGCGGACCCAATCCGCCAATTGAATTGAAAACAATCAAACAGAGCGGAAAGATTTATCTAAACTGGAAGCCCAATCCAAAAGGGGAAAAACCCGTGCGGTATGAGGTTTATGCAAGCAATATGAAAGGATTCAAGCCGAGCAGAACTCAATATACATTACTATCACTCGGAGAAGTACCTTCAAATTTAATAGCTGAAACATCTGAAACTGAACTGCTCATAGTTTCTCCCGACCCAAAAGACAAAGCCCAAAACAAAAGTTCCTATCGTGTTATTGCAATAGATGAAAAAGGCACTCCCGGCGGGACCTCATGGCCCCTTGAACTGGAGCACCCATATATCTACAATTCCCCTCCCACGGAAGCAAAGGCAGGAAATCCATTTAAGCACCGTGTACTTATTCTTAAATCTCTTGGTGATCTGCAGTATCGCTACAATGCTCCCGGTTATGCTTTTTGGGAGAGGGAAGGATATGAATTTTCCCTGAAAAATGCACCTAAGTGGCTCAAAATTGACCCAAAAACAGGGATTATGTCAGGAACTCCGCGCTCCCAAGACATCGGTGAAACAAGCGTAACGGTTAAAATCAAACGTACCTGGCCCTATGAGGTTACAACACTCTTTGCATATCAGGGAACAAATAAAAAAGACACAAGGAGTTTTCTTAAAGACGCACCCGAATATCAGGCAAGCGATGAGCAGACATTTATTCTGAATGTAATCCGTTAAACTTGTTTACAATGCTTGCACCGATACTAAAAATTTAAAAACGCTTGAGAGTGTTTGTATTGATATTAGAAATTTCAGACAAATATAAAATCTAATATAACCTGTCAAATTTGAAAAAAAATATATGCCGAAAAAGAAATTAAAAAAAGAAACAATAGTCGTTAAAATAAAAATTCCGAAATCCCGTCTCCCGAAAGGTATCTATACAAGGATTCATAAGGACAAAAAAGGAAATATAATTGATAAAATTCACAAGAAGGAGATTCGGGAGGCAGGGGATGAGGAAAGTCATGAATGATGAAAATTGGCGGAAGAGTTGAATTTAATACAATAGAAGAACTCGAAAAGATATTTAAAACAGTGGATTTTCCGATTGAATTGGCTTTACCTTCAAGATACAGCGATTTATGGTTATCAATAGAAGATGAGATTGAGCAAGTAATAGGATTTTTTAAGAAAAAAGATATTAAAATATTTTCGATACATTCTACGCAAGGGAGAATAACAGAAGAGCCCTTTTTAAAATGGGGAAAGCTTACAATTGATATTGCAAATGAATTGGGAGTAAATGATATTACTATTCATCCGAATAAAATCGACGAACAAAGAAGTTTAAATCAACAAAAAGCATTAAACTATATTAAAAAACTTAATGGTGGAAATATATTTTCCATTGAAACATTTGGCGGCAAAAAAAGGGTTTTTACTCCTGCTGAGCTAATGGAAAAGGGTATCCCGATGACCCTTGATACCGGTCATTTTAAAAAGAGTAAAAAAATTTTCAAGATAATAAAAAATTATCACGGCAATATAAAGACCGTCCACTTATCAGGAAGAGATGAAAAAGAGCACCATCTGCCAATAGATGAGATTTGTATAAAAATAGTGGACCAGCTAATTAAACTAAAATGGTCGGGAAATCTAATTTTAGAATATATGCCCTGGCATCATTATCGCCTAAGAGAAGATATAAGGGAATTGAGAAATTACATTCATAACGGCGGTTATGATGCGGGCTGTACTTTAAAATTACTCCCCGTAAGCGACCGGTTTAGAGACAAACCTGAGTTTTATGGTTATAATATTAATGGGAAAAATTACGACTAAGATTTTATAATCGATGAATATATTAGGAATATCGGCTTTTTATCACGATAGTGCTGCATGTCTGGTGAGGGATGGGAAAATAATTTCAGCAGTGCAGGAAGAGCGTTTTACGCGGAAAAAACATGATTCTTCTTTTCCGAAGAATGCCATAAATTATTGTCTGCAGAATAGTGGATTGAAAAGTAAAGACATAGATTATATTGCTTTTTACGACAAGCCCTTCATTAAGTTTGAACGTATAATAGAGACTTACATAACCTTTGCACCTAAAGGAATTCGGTCATTTATTAAAGCTATACCGCTGTGGATAAAACAGAAGATATGGATAAAAGAATTTATTCGTAAGGAACTTGATTATGAGGGTAAAATTCTTTTTACGGAACATCATGAATCTCATGCCGCATCTGCCTTTTTCCCTTCACCCTTTCAGGAAGCGGCTTTTCTTACCATAGACGGTGTCGGTGAATGGGCGACAACGAGCTATGGTATCGGCAGGGATAATGAAATACAAATTCTGGCGGAAATCCATTTTCCTCATTCATTGGGATTACTTTATTCAGCATTTACTTATTACACCGGCTTTAAAGTCAATTCCGGTGAATATAAAGTGATGGGATTAGCTCCTTATGGTGAACCCAGATATAAGGATTTAATCCTCTCTGAGTTAATGGAACTGAAAGAAGACGGCTCTTTCAAACTGAACATGGAGTATTTTAATTACTGTGCCGGTTTAACGATGACCAATAAAAGATTTGAGAAACTATTTGATGGTCCGCCGAGAAAGCCGGAATCCCGCTTAACTCAAAAAGATATGGATATAGCCCGTTCCGAGCAGGAGGTAACCGAAGAAGTAATGTTGAGTATGGCTCGGCATATTCACGAGAAGAGCGGTAAAAAAAATCTCTGTCTGGCTGGTGGTGTTGCCTTGAATTGTGTTGCTAATGGCAGGATACTGCGTGAAGGTCCTTATGAAGATATCTGGATACAACCCGCTGCCGGTGATGCAGGAGGTGCCTTAGGTGCCGCTCTATTTGTCTGGTATCAGTATTTAGGAAACAGAAGAACTGCAGATGGAAAGAAGGATTTTCAGCAGGGTTCCTCTCTGGGACCGGATTTTAAAAACTCTTACATTAAAAACTATCTGGATAAAAATCAAATACCCTATACTCACTTGAATGGTAAAGATGTTCCGGAGAAGATTGCAAACCTGATTGCCGAACAAAAAGTAATCGGCTGGTTTCAGGGCAGGATGGAATTTGGACCCAGAGCACTTGGAAACAGGTCAATTATCGGAGATGCGCGGTCTCCAAAAATGCAGGAGATAATGAATTTAAAAATAAAATTCAGAGAAAGTTTTCGACCATTAGCTCCTTCTGTGATAAAAGAGCAGGCTTCGGATTATTTTGAAATTGACAGGGAAAGCCCTTATATGATGCTGGTTGCGACTGTGAGAAAAGAAATACAAAAAAAAATCACAGCAGATAAAAAGAATCTTTTCGGAATAGATAAACTAAAAGTGGTTCGCTCAGAACTTCCGGCAATTACACATATAGACTATTCTGCAAGAATCCAGACAGTAAATGAAGAACATAATCCCCTTTACTATCGATTGATAAAAAAATTTAACGAGGAATACAGATGTCCTGTAATCATAAATACATCCTTTAATGTCAGAGGTGAGCCAATTGTCTGTACTCCTGAAGATGCTTACAAATGCTTTATGCAAACAAATATGGATTATCTGATTATGAGTAACTATCTGTTAAAAAAGACCGAACAAAACCATTAGCGCAATATATTGGATGGAAAAAAGAGTTAGAATTAGATTAGGAAATTATAATGTTAATTGAAGAGATAAAAAATATTGAAAGTAATACGAAAGATTTAAAAATATTTGGTATAACAATCGGCTTTATACTGCTGCTTTTCGGAATATTTTTTTGGTTTAATAATAATGATATCTATGTATACCTTCTTATTTTTTCTGCTTTATTTTTGATAATATCTCTGACTTTTCCTGCTATATTAAGACCATTACAAAAGCTGTGGATGGGTGCCGCCTTAATAATAGGATATATTATTTCAAGAATTATTTTAAGTATTTTTTTCTACTTTGTAATTACACCAGTCGCATTGATATTAAGATTATCGAAAAGGAATTTTTTGGATATTAAATTGAAAGATAAGGAGAGTTACTGGATTTTAAAAGACGAAAAGGTTAATGACAAAAGCAGTTATGAAAAACAGTACTAAAATTAAATCCAAATGAAAAAAGAGTTTGGTTATGAGCAAAATATCGATAATTAAAGAATTCTGGGATTTTTTAAAAGTCAGAAAAAAATGGTGGATGATACCAATCATTGCGTTTCTGTTATTATTCGGACTATTGATAATATTTGCTGAGAGTTCTGCTGTCGCACCGTTTATTTATACAATATTTTAGAGAACAAATAAAATTTTACCGTTAACATTGAAAAAACGATATAAAATGTTAAGAAAATCTTTCTTGAATATAATAATCTGGATTGTTTTTACAGTCCAGATTTTTGAGGGACGGAAAATTTGTTACTATTGATTCTATCCACGAAAGAGGCAGCCGTCAA
>JAUVVT010000073.1 GCA_030604505.1 bacterium
CTGCTGTTTATGTAAGCAAAAGGTTTGAGAAAAACGGAATAATTTCAGAAATTTTTTCTGATCCTCCTATACTTTGCCATATTAACCACAGCTGGAGTTTAAGGGTTGTTTCTCCGAAAAAATATGATTTTAAGTATGATTGGATTTATCAGTTTTCCCCGTCTGCAGAAAAAACAAAAGCCGAACTAATATACATAAGCGATATTCAGAAGTTTAGAAGAGAAAGAGGTGATTTAAAGGGAAAGGGTGTTCTTATTGATGAGAGATTGATATTTGGCGGGATGAATAATTATGAGTTGTTTGGTAATTCAGGAGCGGAGGTTATATTAACGGATTTTCCCAATCAACCGGGGAGATTTTTAAAAGGAGCACCTGTCGGAAGTCTGAAGAGAATAAATAAGAAGACAATACCAGTTTTTTCGATTTCGTATACGGGTGGAGAATATTTAAAAAGTCTTTTGAGAAGAGGTGAACGGGTTGAGATAGAATTTTCTGCGGATATTGAGATAGAAAAAGGTTCGCCCAAGTCGGTATTAGGAATTATTGAGGGGAGGAGCAGGGAAAAATATTACCTGTTGATTGCTCATGGTGATTCTGACGGTGGGGGACCCGGGGCGGATGATAATGCTTCGGGAGAAGCTGTTGTTCTTGAAATTGCAAGGGTTTTTAGGAAATTGATAGATGAGGGAGTTCTTCCGAAGCCGAAGTTTTCCATAAAATTTTTCATACCGGGGACAGAGCTTTATTCCACGAAAGAATTTATCAAAAGGAATAAAAGCTCGCTTGAGGATATTCTTGGCGTTATAAATTTTGATGAATGTGCGGCAGGTGCTGTGAGAGATTGTATATATATGGAGCCGAATGATGCTCCTGTGAATGAAGGAATATTGAAGATTTTTGGAAGGGTCGCCGGTGATTATTCCGGAATGGATGGTTACTGGGATGAATGGACAACGGTTCCGGGGTCCGGAGGAACGGATAACTACGCTTTTCTGCCGCCTAAATATCACGGTTCTATGAGGGAAGATTCTTTATCTGTGCCTGCAATTGTTCTATTTTCCTGCGCATACAGCCGTCCAAATTATGTGGAGCAGACAAAAGGATGGGAATCGCCTGACTGGAAAGGGGGAAGCAGGATTGAAATTGATTATTCGGAATACTATCATTCGTCCGGTGATACACCGGAGAATACTATAGAAAAAGAGCCGTATAATGTTGTTAGGATTGCGAGGTTGGCAGCCATAGCTCTTTACAGGATGATTTATTAAAGCAGCCAAAAAGCAATAGGGAATAGACAAGAGCCAATAAAGAAGAGGGAAAAGGCAGGTGGTTAGTTTTGTAGAATTGTAAGTCTAAAGTCGTAAACCGGAAATTTTATTTCTATACAGTTTAAATAAAATAGACAACAAGTATTTTCGACATTGTAAAATTTTTTCATTAGGAGAAGGTTTATGAAGAGAATATCTTTATTTGTTACAGTTGTATTGATTTTCCTGTTCAATGCTTTTTTATATGCTCAGCAGAATAAGCTGGTTTCGCCGGAGGAGTTTTTAGGATTTAAGATTGGGGCAGATTTTAAACTTGCAAGGTGGGAACAGATTATTGAGTATTTTAATATCGTGGATGATTTTTCCGAGAGGGTTGTTGTCAGGGAGCTTGGGAAGTCTACTGAAGGGGAGCCGTTTATAATGGCAGTAATTTCGGACCCTCAGACAATAAAAGACAGAGAAAAATATAAAAATATTCAGAGCAAGCTTGCCGACCCGAGGGGACTCAATGAAGATGAAGAAAAGAGATTGGTCGAGGAGGGCAAGGTTGTTGTATTGGTTTCCTGCAATATACATTCCACAGAAATAGCTTCGACTCAAATGGCTATGGAGCTTCTTTACCAGCTTGCGGTTGATAACGATCCCAAAACAAAAGAGATACTTGATAATGATATTATCCTTCTTGTGCCTTCCGTTAATCCCGATGGAGTAAATAAGATAGTCGACTGGTATATTAAGAGTCTGGGCACGCCCTGGGAGGGCGGTTCTATGCCGTGGCTTTATCAAAAGTATGTCGGGCACGATAATAACCGAGACTGGTATATGCTGACCCAGGCAGAGACAAGGATTTTGACGAAGATGCTTTATACCGAGTGGTTTCCGGAGATTGTTTATGATATTCATCAAATGGGGAACAAGAGCGTGAGATATTTTGTTCCGCCGTTTTTTGACCCTGTTAATCCAAATGTTGACCCATTAATTCATGAGTCGCTGAAGTTATTGGGCGGGCATATAGTAACCGACCTTTCTGCTGCGGGAAAGACGGGAGTGCTAACTAATGCAATGTATGATAACTGGTGGCACGGTGGAAACCGCACAACACCATACAGGCATAATATGTTTGGGCTTTTAACGGAGGCGGCAAGTGTTAGGATTGCTTCGCCGATTTTTCAGAAGAAGAGCGAACTTGGGGGAGTTAGAAGAGGATTGGCAGACCAGGAACCGAAGGTAAACTATGCGGAGCCGTGGCCGGGCGGCTGGTGGAGATTGAGGGATATTGTGGAATATGAGGAGATTACATGTTATTCAATTTTTACAGTGGCGGCGAGGTACAGGGATATGTTTTTGAGGAATTATTTGGAATTGGCAAAGGGCGCAGTGGAGAAGGGGAAGACGGAGCCGCCTTTTGCTTATCTTGTACCGGAAAATCAAAAAGACCTTCCCACCGCATTAAGGATGCTTGAGATTTTACAACTTGGAGGGATTGAGATTCAAAGGGCTAATGCTGGTTTTACTGCAGATGATGTGAGTTATCCCTCGGGAACTTACGTAATATTGCTTGCGCAGCCGTACAGAAATCACGCGAAAGACTTAATGGAGAGTCAAAAATATCCGCAGAGGTATCTTTATCCTGGCGGACCGGCAGAACCGCCTTACGATATGGCAGGGTGGACACTGCCGTTTCAAATGGGGGTAAAACGTATTTCAGTTGTAAGCGGTTTCAAAGCAGACCTTTCAATCATAGATAAAATTCCTCATCCAAAGGGGAAAATAAATAATGTTTCCTCACAGGGGTATATATTGAAAAATAAAATGAATAATGATTTTATTCTGATTAACAGGTTTCTATCGAAAAGGGGTGTTGAGTTTCGGATTGCTAAAAAAGGTTTTAGACTTTCTGGAGAGAAGTTTGATGCGGGTGCTGTTATTGTTAAATTTTCAGATAATAATACAAGAAATAGTTTTGAAAAGACTGCGGTTTTTCTTGGATGTGAACTGTATGGAAGTTCGGCAAAACCTGATGTTGATACTTATAGAATTGCTGGGCAAAGAACTGCTTTGTATCAATCATGGACAGCGAATATGGATGAAGGGTGGAGTAGATGGGTGCTGGAGCAGTTTGAGTTTCCATTTAAGAGTCTGCATGATGCGGAAGTGAGAGCCGGGGATTTAAGGGACAGGTATGATGTGATTATTCTGCCGAGTCAGAGTGAAAGTTCAATTGTAGGAGGAGTTGGAGAATTTGATATGCCGCCGCAGTACACGGGAGGAATGACAGAACTGGGAGTGCGGAATCTGCTTGAGTTTGTGGAACAAGGGGGAATGCTTGTTTGTATTGATGGTTCCTGTATGTTTGCTATTAACAGATTCAACCTGCCGATAAAGAATATTGTAAGTGGAGTTTTAACTAAAAGTTTTTACTGTCCGGGATCGGTGCTTGGAATAGAACTGAATATAAATCATCCTATTGCATACGGTATGAACAAAAATTCTGCCGGGTATTTTAGAAGGTCGGCAGCATTCTCAATAGAGGAAGATGAGGAGGGGGATGATGAAATTCTGACAACTTCAAAGAATTCAGAAGTAATAGCGAAATACAGCGATAAGGTATTATTATTGAGCGGGTGGATAATCGGAGAGGAAAAGATTAAAGGTCAGCCAGCTATAGTTGAGACGGAGTTTGGTGAGGGAAAGATAATATTGTTCGGTTTTCGGGTCCAAAACAGGGGTCAGCCTCACGGGACATTTAGGTTGCTTTTTAATTCAATCTATTACGGCAGTATGAAATAACTTACTTTCTTTGAAGGGAAAGTGGGCAAAGAAACTTTCTATTATCTCCCATTCATCCCGAGACCTTAGGATGAATGGGAGATGTATTCGAATCACATAGGTGTTTTAGTAAGGGGAAGTTGTATGTAACTTTGAAAAATAGTCTGAGGGTAAAATGTATTTAAAGTTCTGGGGAACAAGAGGGTCGATTCCCGCACCCGGGAAAGAAACTATTAAATATGGGGGAAATACTTCCTGTATCGAAATTAGAACTGATAATATTCTTTTGATAATTGATGCAGGTTCCGGCATACGAGAGCTCGGCAACTTTTTGCTTAAAGAATTTAAAAGAGAAAGTATTACCGGACATATTTTTTTATCTCACACGCACTGGGACCATATACAGGGGATTCCATTTTTTACGCCTGCCTATATACCCGACAATAAGTTTACTTTGTATGGCCCACGCGGAACAGATTTAGGTATCGAAAATGTAGTAAAACAACAATTGGAAAGAGATTTTTTTCCTGTGCCGTTTTCAAAGATGAAATCGAGTATGAACTTTGTGGAACTGGAAAAAGGTTTGGTGGTTGGTGGGGCAGAAATTAAGCATTATGTTGTTAATCATCCGGGTGTTTCTTATGGATATAGAATAACACTGAATGGAAAGGTTATAGTTTATACGGGTGATAATGAACCAAAGTTTCAGAAAGTAAAAAAGGTTGTTGATAATGATGAAATAATTGATGTTGTAACTGAAACTGATAGTGGACTGGTTGAGTTTGTGAGGGATGCTGATGTGGTAATAGGTGATAGTCAATATACACCGAAAGAGTATAAGAACTCGAGAGCAGGATGGGGACACAGTAGTTATCTGGATGTGATAAATCTTGCAGTAAAGGGGAATGCAAAGCAGTTGGTATTATTTCATCATGACCCCACTCATTCGGATGATTTTATTGATGGGATAGTCAGGAGTGCAAGAGATATTCTGAAGGAAAAGAATTCTGATATAGTTTGTGAGGGCGCAAAGGAAGGGATGGTGATAGAGTTTTGATGAAGATATTTGATAACTAACTTTAATGATTTGAAAATATAATTATAAGAGGTTAAAAGATGAGAAATAAATTGTTGAAACCAGCAAGGACGGCATTAACCGATTGTTTGAATGTGAGAGCCGGTGAGAGGGTTCTTATTGTTACAAATCCGGAACTGATGTCAATGTCGGAAGCAATTTATATTGAAGCGGTTAAATTAAAAGCAGAACCAAGTATAATCATTTATCCTGCAGGTGAGATAAATGGTGAAGAGCCGCCAAAGATTGTTGCGGATGCTATGATGAGTGCGGATGTGATTCTTGCACCGACTGCTGCAAGTATTTCACATACGGAAGCAAGAAGGAGAGCAAGTAAAAAAAAGAAGGCACGTATTGCGACTCTTCCTGGGATAACCGAGGAGATTTTCATTCGCGGATTAAGTGTGAACTATCGGGAAATTACAAAGATAACAAAGAGGGTTTACAGGTATTTGAATAAGGCAAAAAAAGCATATATGACTTCGCAGAGCGGGACAGAGATCGAGATAGATACAAATAATCCGGCATTAATCAGCGACGGAAATATCAGGGGAAAAGGAGCATTTTCCAATCTTCCCGACGGCGAAACCGAACTTGCGCCTACTAATGCTGATGGGATTATTTATATTGACAGATGCGGTGACCTTGTTTCCAAACCGACACGAATTGAGTTAAAGAATGGTTATATTGTAAAATATGAGAATTCACCTTCCGGAAGAAGATTTAAAAAGGTGATTGAAAATGCAATGAAGATAGATAAAAATAAGAATGCAAGTTTTATTGCGGAGTTTGCAATCGGAACGAATCCCACCGCCAAGGTTACCGGTGTTATACTTGAGGATGAAAAAGCTTTAGGAACAAGCCATATCGCGTTTGGTGATAATACAAGTTTCTATGGCGGAAAAAATAGGAGTGTTTTACATCTGGATATTATTATTCAAAAACCTACTATTAAACTTGATAAAAAGATAATTATGGAAAGGGGTAAGCTTCTTATATGAACCTATTTTCTTTAAAAGGAAGTAGGAAGACACCTTTTTTAAAAAAGAGGTGTCCCAAAAAACTTTTACCTAAATTTCCCCTCGTACGAGGAGAAATTTTGAAAGAAATAGGTCAATAGAATAGCAAATAAAGGCAAGAATTATGAAGGAGGCGTTGTTCTGGGAAAGTCTTAATGGAAAGGTGTTATGTTATCTTTGTCCCAGAAATTGCAAGATAGGTGAAGGGCAGAACGGATTTTGCAACATCAGGAAAAATATAAACGGTAAATTGTATTTGATTGCACACAGCAAGCCGTGTGCGGTGCATATAGACCCAATCGAGAAGAAACCGCTTTATCATTTTTTTCCGGGTTCGGATTCATTTTCTATAGGAACTGCGGGATGTAATCTGGCCTGTAAATACTGCCAGAATTGTGATCTTTCAAAGGCGCGGCAGGATCAGGTGCGTACATTTGACCTGCCTCCTGAATCTGCTGTAAAGACCGCTGTTGAAAACAGATGTGAGAGTATTTCGTATACCTATAATGAGCCTATTATCTGGTCTGAATATGCTATGGATATTTCTGCGATTGCAAGGGAAAAAGGAATTAAGAGTGTTATGGTAACAAACGGATATATTAACATCGAGCCGCTACGCCAGGTTTATAAATACATCGATGCTGCAAATGTTGATGTTAAATCAATAACGGAGAAGTTTTATAATTCTCTTACACTTTCACATTTAAAGCCGGTTCTGGATGCTTTGATTGAAATGAAATCGATGGGAGTCTGGATTGAAGTAACCAATCTTGTTATTCCGACGATGAACGATTCAAAGGCGGAAATAAAAGATTTAAGTAAATGGGTATATGATAATCTGGGAGATGATGTTCCCGTTCATTTTTCTGCATTTCACCCGGATTTTAGGTTTCTCAGCGTGCCGAGAACTTCTCCAGAAACGGTTATTACAGCACGAAATATTGCAATTGATGTCGGATTGAAATATGTCTATACCGGAAATATTTCTTCTGATGACGGGAGTAAGACATATTGTCCATCCTGCGGAAAAATCTTAATAGATAGAACATGGCACAGTGTTAAAATTAAAAAAATAGTTAACGGAAAATGTTCTTGTGGTGCAGAGATTAGCGGATGTTTTTGAAACAATAAGGCACAAAGAGGCAAAGGCACATAGGGGAAAGAGGAAAGAGGCAATAGGGAATAGTGAATGTGAGTGGTAATTGGTGGATGGCTAATTTGTCAAACCGCAATTCTAAAATTGTAATTCGTAAATTGTAAGTTTTAAATATAGGAGAGTAAAAAATGGATGTAAGTAAAATTAATAGGCGTAAGTTTTTGGAGAGAACGATTGCCACAACAACTGCTTTGGGTTTGTCATCC
>JAUVVT010000212.1 GCA_030604505.1 bacterium
CAAAAGATAATACTACGAACATGCTTGGCGATATTTATCTTCCTGTATCTATTGAACTTGCAAGAACACGCCTTTTAGTTGGAGAGGTAATGGAGCTTGAAATAGGGTCAATTATTGAATTTGAAAAATTGGCTGGCGAAACCGTTGACCTGTTAGTAAATGATAAAAAATTTGCCGAAGGTGAGGTTGTTGTAATTGATGAGCACTTTGGTATTAGAATCACAAACCTTGTTTCAACAATCGATGTTGAACTCGAATCAAGATAAATCCATTTTTTATAAATATATGTAAAATAGGGATATACAAATATCCTTTTTTTTTATTATCAAGCAAACCTAATATTCAAAGTCATCATTAATCTCGATATATACATTTTTTGATTGTATCCAGTTATTAAATTTGTTCTTCAAATATCTTTTTATAAAATTTCTGCTTTTAGGGTAAAGGAGCAGAAAGCCAGCCAAATCGGTCAATATTCCAGGTGTAATCAAAAATCCCCCCGCTAATATTATTAAAAAACCATCTATCAATTCCTCAGAAGGCATAATTCCCATTTTTAGGTTTTCTTTAATCTTATAAATAGTCATTAATCCCTGACGTTTTGTGAGATAAGCCCCAACAACCCCAGTAAAAATAATGAGTAAGATTGTTGGAAGGGTTCCGATTCCTCTTCCTATATCTATAAGTATCCATATCTCAATAATAGGAACTGTCACAAAAAGAATTAGCAATTTAAAAAACATATTATTTGAAGATAATTAATAAATATAATGATTATTTTAAATCTTTAACCTTTAGTTGTATAGATTTTTTCCCACACCAATAGTTTTCATCGATATGAAAAGCCATATCCAGATTTTTAGCACCCGGTTCAAGGCGATATTTAAGATTACCCATACCAAATCCTATAGCATCGAAAATAACATAATGGTCTCTTACTTTAAACTTGAGATGATTATTTTTCAGTACTTTAGGGTCATCGACAACCTGCAGATTTCTCGCAGCAAAAAGTGGATTTTCATTTTCAGGTCCATAAGGTTCAAAGTATTTTAACATTCTCACGATTTCTTCATTTATATCATCAAGAACAATATATCCGTCTATCTTAAGTTTCGGCACCAAAGTATCGTGTGATAATTTTTTCCTTACAATTTCTTCAAAAAGATATATAAATTTATCGATATTTTCTTCCTTAATAGTGAGACCGGCAGCAAATTTATGACCGCCAAATTCAACCATAATTTCAGAGCACTCCTTTAATGCTGAATAGATGTCAAACTCAGGAATTGAACGCGCTGAACCCTTCCCAATCCCATCACTAATGGATATCATTACTGTTGGTCTGTAAAATCTTTCTACTATCCTTGAGGCACATATTCCAATAACACCGAGGTGCCAGTTTTCCTTAGCAAGTACAATGGTATAATCACTTTTAGGGTCGAACCTTTCTTCCACAAGTTCCAAGGCATCTTTTAGGATATTTTTATCTAAACTTTTTCTTTTCTTATTCTGGTTTTCTAAAATATTAGCAATACTCAAAGCCTCATTTATATCATCAGTAATAAGGAGTTGGACACCTTTTTCAGCGCTTCCGATTCTTCCACCAGCATTTATTCTGGGAGCAATTCCAAAAATGATATTCCAATTTGTAATTTCAGTATTAGTCATCCCAGCAGTTTCAAGAAGGGTCATTATACCAAGTGACGGATTAGACTTAATCTTCTCAAGACCTTTTTTAACAATAAAACGGTTTTCTCCCAGAAGGGGAACAACATCAGCAGTTGTTCCGATAGCCACAATATCAATAAACTTCAGTGCATCTGCGGGGTCGGAACCAGTTTTTTCTATAATACCCTGAATCAATTTGAATACAACTCCGACCCCTGCAAGTTCTTTAAATGGATAATTGTCATCTTTTTGTTTTGGATTCAGAATAGAAAGGGCTTCTGGTAATTCATCTAAAGGTTCATGATGGTCACAGATTATAAAATCTATTTTATTTTCTTTTGCGAATGAAATTTCTTTATGATTAGTTATTCCACAGTCAACTGAAATCATCAGACTCGCACCTCTATTTATACCTTCTTTTATGCCATTTATAGAAAGTCCATAACCCTCTTTTATTCTCTCCGGTATATAAAATGATACTTCTCCTCCAATCTCTTTTAATAGAATATAAAGTATAGCAGTTGCAGTAACTCCATCAACGTCATAATCACCATAAATGATGATTTTTTCTTTTCTTTTGACCGCCGTTAAAATTCTATCCACTGCCTCATCCATCCCCTTCATAAGAAATGGGTCATGCATAGAATCGGCAGAGGGCTTTAAAAATGCAACAGCCTCTCGATAGGTATCTATATCCCTGCTTAATAATATATTAGCAATGATCTCAGGTACCTGAAGCTCCTCTGCGAACCTTTTTGATATTTTAGAATCAATATTTTTTCTGAATACCCATTGAGAATCCATCTTCAAATCATCTTTTTGATAATAAACAAATTATTTACAGAAACACCAGTAAAGAAGGTTTTTATATATATTTATGTTTAAATTTAAACAAATTAGTTATTGAAATCAATTTAATTTTTGTTTTCACCGAAATAACTCCATTTTTGAAAGACTACAATAATAGTGACAGAGATATTGCTTCATCCCGAATACTCATGTATTTTCTATGCATGATTAAATTTATTAAATTTAATATAAGAAAATCATAAATATTAAAAAAGCATTTTAAAAAAGACTAATGATATATGGCGATATTATTTGTTTTTAATAATATTAAAATACTGAATATAAAAATATATATTTCATGATAAAGGAGAATTAAGTCTTACATCTTCCCAGAACACTTTCTCATTCGTTTTATTTAGATGGATTACCATTCAATTGTGATAAATTTCACGATAAAATCAACTAAAAATTTGCAAATAAATGATAAAATATTTTGCATTCTACTAAATATATTTGTATATTAAAAAAGTACATTCCTTTATTACCATTCTTTCTCATAAAAAATCATTAGTTATGCTTCAATAAATTAGTTTTAGGAGGTAAAAGTGTATAGTGTGTTGAAGTTTTTTCATTTTCGGCGATTTAGAGTTATTTCTCTCACAGTTCTGTGTACTCTTCTCCTTTTTGTCTCGACGGGAACTGCACAGGATTTCTTGAAGTATTATACGTATAATGAGCTAACCAGAGCACTGAGGCTCATGGTAAATGACCATAAAAATATTGCTAAATTAGAATCGATAGGCAAAACACTTGTGGGACGTGATATCTGGCTGGTGGAGATTGCCAATCCGAAAGGTGTTCCAGTCGAGCAGCGTCCGGCACTGTTTATCGGTGCTAATTTTGAAGGAGATCACCTGATCGGCAGCGAAATTACGCTCTATATTGTCGATTATCTTCTGAGAAATTACAATTCCAATTCAGAGGTCAAGGAAAAAATTGACAATCATGTATTTTACATTGTTCCGCGGGTTAATTCGGACGCGGCTGAAATGTTCTTTGCAAATGTGAAGATAGGCCGAAAAACAAATACAAAACCTTACGATGGAGACAATGACGGTCGGATGGACGAAGATGGGCCTGAGGATTTGAATAAAGACGGCTGCGTTACGGTTATGCGTGTCAAGGATACTGAAGGGGAATATATGATTAATCCCGGGGAACCGCGGCTAATGAAGAAAGCTGACCCAAAGAAGGGTGAAACCGGCATATATAAGCTGTACTGGGAAGGTATTGATAACGATAAAGACGGTTTTATAAACGAGGATCCACCGGGCGGCATCGATATAAACCGAAACTTTCAGCATGAATATCCATACTACAATCCGGATGCCGGCTGGCATATGATAAGCGAACTTGAATCGCGCGCGATTTTGGACTGGATAATCGCACACCGCAACGTCGCGATCATCCTCACCTTTGGAGAAAGCGATAACTTGATTACTGCACCAAACTCCCGAGGACAGCTTGGTCCTGCAAAGGAAATCGACTTATTTAAATTTGCAGATGCGAGCAATGATGGTGCCAGTGAAGTTGGAATATTCCCGACAGGACGTAGAGTATCTGGTTTTAGGGGTTCCAGGGGGCAGCCGCCTCAACAGCAGCAGCAACCATCAAGGCGTCGTCCTTCCAGAAGGCCTGCTACGACAGTTGACACGACTGACATCAAATATTTTAGTATGATCAGTAAAAAATATGTTGAACTTACCGGCATCAAAAGTCAGCCGGTAGTGCTGAAACCGCAGGGTGCCTTCTTCCAGTACGGATATTATCAATTCGGTGTGCCTTCTTTTTCAACTCCCGGATGGGGTATTCCCAGTTTAGCATCGGACAGTTCGCAGGGGCGACAGAGCCAGCGTGGCGCTGGCAGTCCCAGACCATCCGGCAGGGGACAGACTGCCAGTATCGACAGTCTATTGTTAAAATGGATGGACAGCGAGGGCATCGATGGATTTGCAAACTGGACTAAATATGACCATCCCGAACTTGGCGAAGTGGAAATCGGCGGGTTTAAGCCTTATGCGGTGACCAATCCCCCTGCCGAGAAAATTGCCGCTCTCGGCGCTTCTCACGCTGAATTTATTGTGTACTTGAGTACACTCTTCCCGCAGGTGAATATTGCAAAAACTGAAGTTACTAACCACGGCGGCGGTATATTTCGTATCAAGGCTGTAGTTGAAAATGTTGGAGTCCTGCCGACGGCATTTGCTCAGGGTGTTACCGCACGTTCCGTTAAACCGACGATGGTGCAGCTTGGCGTCGATCCCGAATCAATTCTTTCCGGCAATAATAAGACGAATTTCTTCCAGGCGCTCGCCGGTTCGGGAAACCGCCAGAAATACGAATGGCTCATAAAAGGAAATTCCGGCGACAGGATCGAGCTCAAGGTCG
>JAUVVT010000306.1 GCA_030604505.1 bacterium
CTCGCGTTGGATTTTTGAATTTGGGTACAGATGGGACACGCTTACTCCACCAGAGAAAATAGACCAAAACAACCATAAGAACAACCAGAACAGCACCGCCGTACAGTAGGGGCGATTGGCTAATCGCCCTTAAAAAATTTCTCGGTCCCTCAACTGGAACAGTGGGCGCCGTCTCCGTTTCCGGGACTGCCTGCTCCACAAATGTCCTGCTTATAACCTTACTTGTATCCCTCTTCAACCGGCGCAAATCTACAATAAGTTCATCCGAATGTTGATAGCGGTCCGACGCTTCCTTTTCAAGACACTTGTTTACAATTTGCTCAAGTGTTAGGGGAATTCCCGAACGCAATCCCGTTATCGGTTCTGGGTCAACATTTAAAATCGAATACACTATCGCCTGTTCATATTCTCCCCTGAAGGGTACTTGACCTGTGAGCATCTCATACAGAACAACACCCAGAGACCATATATCAGTCCGGCTGTCAACCTTTTCTCCGCGTGCCTGTTGTGGTGACATATAACAAATCGTCCCCAGCGTCGTCCCCGCCTTGGTGAGTATGGTTCCTTCAGCTAACTTCGCCAGGCCGAAGTCCATAATCTTTACCTGCCCCTTGGGAGTCAGCATGATGTTTGATGGTTTGATGTCCCTGTGCACGATACCCTTCTCCTGTGCCTCCTGCAGTCCCTGCGCAACCTGAGTGCCGATATCCAGTGCCTCTTTCAGCTTCAGCGGACCCGACTCTATTTTCTCCTTTAAACTCTGCCCCTTGATATATGCCATCGAAATGAAGATTTCATCTTCTGCTTCGTTGATTTCATATATTGTGCATATATTGGGATGGTCGAGGGCAGCCGCCGCTTGTGCCTCATTGACAAAACGTGCCCTTTGCTCCTCGCTTCCCAGTACTTCCGGCTTCATAAATTTCAAAGCAACAGTCCGCTTCAGCTTCGTATCCTCCGCCTTATAAACAACACCCATCCCCCCTTCACCCAACTTTTCGATTATCTTATAATGAGAAATTGTTTCACCAATCATATACTTACCCCTAATTTTTTATGTCTTGGTTCCATTTTTTTGTAGGGGCGAAGCATTTTTCTCTTACGATGTAAACTATTTTAAAAATCTTTCATTAAATGCTTCACCCTTATAATAATAATCCCATGCAAATTTAACGAAATATCTTAACAATCCTTCTGTAGGGGCGTTTCTTGAAACGCCCTCTCATAATCACCCAATCCTAATTCCAACATATTCCAAAAATATATCCGTAAATTTCTTCGTAGGGGCGAAGCATTTTTCTGTCTATGATGCAAATTTTCAAAAAATCTTTCATTAAATGCTTCGCCCTTAAATCCATATATACATACAACCACCTTGTAGGTGCGTTTCTCGAAACGCCCTCTCATAAATTACTCTGTTTCTCAAAATCTTTTAATCAAATGCTCCGCCCTTATAATAATGATAACCTTTTAATAAAAAATGTATGTTATATCAATTACCAAATCAAAACAAAATTTAAAATGGTGGAACAGGCATTCTTGCCTGTTCACTATAATATAGAACAAACAATATGTATTATTTTGAATTTTTCTTTGAACTTTCAAATGAACGATTCAAATATTCGTTATTCATAAATCTCAAAAGGATGATCATTCAATACGAAATGCTGTCTATATGGAAGGGCGAACAACCGGACTCGAAGTGTCGGTCTTCAGAACATAAAATATATTTCTAAATATATCAAAAATATATTGTATATGCAACTTTAAAAAAAATATATTTCATTCTTATATCTTGATGAATTATATTTTACTTCTTTATTTTACAATATATTTAAAGTAGGGGCGACCCGGTGGAACGCCCCCTTCCAAAAAACCTTTATTTCATATTAACAATAATTTAATACAATATTTACTAAAGAAAATTTCTCCAATTTCCGATAATATCTTTGAGGTTAATAACTTAAGTTATTTGTTTCTGCCCTGGTAAAAAAAACCGGGGCAGAAACTCTTCTTAATAATTAACAGATTTTACATAAATCTTTTGAAGTAAAACAAATGACACCTTTTGACCAAAATGAGTTAGATGAACTGATGAATTTAGCAATGAATGGTGGTGATAATACAGAAGAAGAAAAAGAAAGCAGTGAAAACACTTCAACGGCAAAAAATAAGGCAAAAGAAAAGATTTATAGAGAATCCAAAAAAAAAGTCGCAAGCTTCAAATTCCCGTATCAATCCCCTGTAATCAAAAAAGATAATACAATATATAATCCCGAATTCGATATATCTGACTCTGAAAAAAAGGTTGTCGTAAGAAGTCCCGATAATTATTATAAATTTGGCTTAAATAAATAATAAAATTCTCAGTCGCTGACATTCCTCTTAATCCCCGCATCTTCAGCCATCTTCAATGCATTTTTAAATTCAGCATTAGTAATCCTCCGGTTTAATTCGTTATACCTGTAAGAAAGATGACACGGACGATATTGAGCCATTACATTTACAAACGAGTTCGTTGAAAGGCTTTCTGAAATAAATTTCATCATATCCTTTGTGCCCGCAAGACCCTCAGGCATAACAAGATGCCGTATAAGAAGACCCCTTTCTGCAATACCCACATCATTTATAACAAGGTCTCCAACCTGCCGGTGCATCTCTTTTAAAGCATCCCTTAAAACCTCTGAATAGTTTTCTGCTGTTGTATATTTAGAAGCTTTTTCAGATGAATAAAACTTTGTATCCGGCATATAAATATCGATAATCCCCTCTAAAAGTCTCAATGTCTCCACAGACTCATACCCTCCGCAGTTGTACACAAGGGGGATTTTTAAACCCTTCTCTATTGCGTTTGGCATCGCAGAAATTATCTGCGGTGTATAATGAGTCGGCGTAACAAAGTTTATATTATGACAGCCGAGAGATTGCAGGTGAATCATTGCATTAGACAGCTCATCAACCGTAATTGTCTTTCCTTCTCCAAAATGACTGATGTCGTAATTCTGACAAAAAACACACTTCAAATTGCAGTGCGTCAAAAATATCGTCCCGGAACCTCTTATACCTACGAGGGGACTCTCCTCACCAAAATGCGGAAACACACTCGATATCTCAATCTCAACACCGGCATCGCATATACCCTTCTCCCCGGCACCCCTGTTCACACCGCACTTATGCGGACAAACAGTGCACTCCTCGAGCATTTTGCTGAACTTATCTATGCGGATTTGCAGCACCCCCTCTTTGTGAAGTTCTATATATGATGGTGTATATAACATAATTTTAATGACTTAACTTTAACAAAAAATCAAAGATTCTTTTTTAAATCCTCCTTAAAAATTCTTCTTTTTCCAAAATCCCCCTTAAAAAAGGGGGAAAAAGGAGGTCCTCATCTAATTTATACAAACAAATAAATTTTTCAGCTCCGATAGGAGCGATATGTTTATAGATGAAAAAATTAAAAAAATTTTAAGCTCCGTAGGTGCGGCACAATCAATAATTTGTAATAAAATCAAATGTTTTTCCGCTGCCAAATGCATTCTCCACCTTCGCCCTCTTTCGTGAAACCATAATCCGCATAAAAATTTCATCCTGTCAAAAAATTTTTGACAAATTTAAAACTTACATCTGGATATGTATTAAAAAACAATATATGTGCAGGACATCCGCTTCGACAGTCAGACGAACCAAATCCATTGACAACTATTTCTGCGCCCTTATAATTTAGGATTTTTTTATTTATAGAACACTCATCAAATTCAGCATCTTCAAATATATGAACATCCACCACCTTAGAATGCTTGCTGTTCAGCAGATAATCAATATGCCACTTTAGTTTCTTATTATTTTTTCGTTTATGTCTTTCGATTCTTGAATAAAGATTTCTCTTCCCGCTGCCCGTATAAACATAATATCCTTTTGGAA
>JAUVVT010000049.1 GCA_030604505.1 bacterium
ATAAAATTGAAGTTAAAGATATTCGACCAGAGACGATCTGTGTAGAGGATGTCAGAGGTGTTAATACAGAAGATTCTGAGAATGTGAGGTTAGAAGTTTCAACAGCAGATATCATTGCAACAGCCGTCGGTTCTAAATCATTGCATTATCTTTATGAAGACATTGCACAAGGAATTTTACTGCGAAAGAAATCGGGTAAAGAGAAATCTCTTAATATAATAATCTGTGAGAATCTCAGGAATGCAAAAGAAGAATTTTATCACGGGTTAAAAAAATATCTCCCTGTTGATTTTCCTGAAGAAGAAATGCCCGGACTTGTAGAAACCAGTATTGGAAAAATGGTACCTATTATGACAGAAGAAGACAAAAGAAATGACCCGCTTTTAATTTATGCAGAGGCGTATAATACATTGATACTTGACAGGAATGGATTTAAGGGTGAACTGCCTGATGTGCCCGGTCTTGATATGAAAAAAAATATGAAGGCGTATGTGGATAGAAAATTATTTATTCATAATCTCGGACATGCAGCGGTTGCATATTTGGGATACATTTACGACCCGAAATTAAAATATATCTGGGAAGCAGTTGACATACCTGAAATTGAAAAGACAGCCAGGGCTGCTATGTGGGAATCGGGACATTCGTTAATAAAGGAATATCCTGATGAGTTTAATGAAGCAAACCAAAAAGAACACGTCGATGACCTTTTGAGAAGATTTAAAAACAGATTTCTTAATGATACAATATATCGTGTGGGAAGGGATATACAGAGAAAACTTGGTCATGAAGACAGGCTTGCAGGTGCATTAAGGCTGGATGAGAAACATAATGTTGATTACGATAATACAGCAAAGGCGATTGCCGCTGCTGTGCTTTTCAGACAAAAAGATGATAACGGAAAACTGTTTTATAAGGATGAAATATTTATCAATAATTTCTATGCTAAAGGTGTGGAAAAAGTTTTAACCGATGTATGCAAGTTTGATAAAATTTCAGGTAGAGAAATTATTAATAAGATAATTTCATATCATAATAAGATAAGAGGATAAAAATTATCTAACACGAATAGGAAGCTTATTAAAAAATTCTTTAATATCCCGTTCTGTTTCCAAGTCAAATATTAAGATTTTAAGTCCCTCCTTATTCAATAAACCTGTGTCAGTATCTTTTCCATGAGCCATCCCGTCCACAACATATACCAAACCGTCTGCCTCGGTAATTCCTCGCGGGTCATTGGTATAGGGGGCAATATCCCATACTTTAAGGATCTTGGTTATTTTGTAATCAGCAGCAAAAAGGATACTTTTGCCGTTATGTCTCACTTTGCCTCCATAACCAGCTGCTGTGAATAAAAGGCTATTCTTATATTTTCCTATACCTGCAATGTGATTTGCAAGGTTTTTAAAAGAAATGGATTTTGGAAATTCCGGATGCTTTTTCAAATTGTCATTATCTATCAGTATAATATTATTACCCCCGAAAAGAAAATACAAATTTGGACCGATAAATTCTATTCCTTCAGGGTCAGCAGCAATACTGTTAATATCTTTTGATTTGATAATTTTTTCAATGAACGGCGGATTAAATTGAAAATAGTGTATATAACCGCCCTCGTCATCGCTTATTGCCAGGACGTCCTTCGTTTCTATTTTTGTCAAAGAAAAGCCCTCCGGCCCTCTTAATGTTATTTTTGTATCCGGGAATGGTTCGGTAGATACGCGGGAATCAACCCTCGCTGTAAAGCGGTTTACGGTAAAAATTTCTCTGCTGTTATCATCACCAATGAATAAATAATCTCCATAAGAAGCAATTCCTTCTAAATCTTTAAATATAGTTCCGTTAATACTTGGCTTGACATCTATTATCCCAACCAGTCTCGGGGTTTCGATAGGAATTTGTGATTGAAATGTTTTGCCGCTTTCACTTAATGTCTGAATTGAAAACTCAGCTGTTTTAGGTCGTCTCCGCCTTGATAGCTCTTCTGCAGAATAATTTGGACTAACATCACCTTTGCCATTTTCATTGAAAGTATTTTCACCCCAGTACAATGTCACATCAAGACGTGTGTCAACAGCTTCTTCATCATCGTTTCTCACTGAACCAATACCAAATCTTTTATTATTAAAAAAGCTGTTATTGTAGATAGCAACATAATTTGAATATTCCCCTTTTTTGCGCACGTTAATCATTTCCAATCCGTCTTCGCCGTTTCCCATAAAAGTGTTATTCCCGATAACTGCCTGAGTAATAGAAGCAAGACGGATTTCTATGCCATCATCTCCATTGTAAAAAAATGTATTATCAAGTATGACAGCGCCTGCATCACCATCGATGTCAAGTCCGTCGTCCCGGTTATATGAAAAATCATTCTCCCACAGAATACCCTGTGTATGTTCCATATCAATTCCGTCTCCATTTCTCAGAATCTTATTCTTAAAGCAGATCAGTACAGTTGAAAAAGAGTTATCAAACCCGATTCCGTCTGATTTATTATCCGAAATTCTACAGTGGTGAATAGTAAGTTTACTCCCTTTCTTAGCATAAATGCCCGTTTCCCCGCCTTTCACACAAAGCTCTGCCATCGTTACTGTATAAGAAATAGTAACTACAATTCCATCTTGACAGGTAAGGATTGTTGATTCCATTCCGGAGCCAATTAAGGTTACCTTCTTAGTAATCTTAATATTTTCGGAATAAAAACCGGCTGAAACAACAATAACATCACCGTCTGAGGATTGATTCACGGCTTCCTGAATGGTAGGATATTGCTGGGGAACAAGAATTTTATGATTTTTCCCGAATGTTTGACATACTTCAAAAACCACTATTAATAGAGAAGCACAGATAATCCAATATATATTTTTTCTCGACAATAAAGTTTTGTTCTGCAAAATAATATTTGCAATATCCATAATAATTTTCCTTTTAGCTTTTGTGATGTTGTAACCTTCTATTGCGTATTTGTTTTTAAAACAATACTGACCGGCCCGATAAGCCCTGATGGTAAAAGTTCCCAATTTGAAGCATCAAATGGTTTATAATCTATATTCACAAAGAAATATTTCCTCCATTGCACACCTGTACGGTCGAGATGAATTATTCTGTTCGCCATTAGATTTCTCACCTTTATCAGTATGACATTTTCTCCCTGCTTGATTTTATCCGTAATATCCACCACACTTGGCTTAGTCCATACAGAACCCGAAAGAGAGCCATTAACAAAGATTTCGGCAGATTCACGCAATTCACCCAAATTTAGGGTAATTTTTTTTACACCTTCTTTTGTATTGAAATTAAAAGTCGTCTGGTATTCTACTTCTCCGGAATAAAATTTAGTTTCGTGCCAATTAGTCCAGGATTCCAATTGTGAAATTTCTTTTGTATGTTGTTCCCCTTTATAATCTAACCATGATATGTTCCACCTGCCTTTTAATAAAACTTTTGAAGCAGCAGTCAACTTTTCCTCAGGCTGAAAACCGCTGTATTTATTATCTTTTGATACCAATAAAAGACTTGTGGAAAATGGTTCCATTTTTAAATGGATTTTAATTTCTTCTCTGTTCTTTTGTATCTCAGCTCTATTAACTTCACCCGTCAGCGGATTACCGATAAGAACGGTATTTCCTTTACAATTCAAACTTATCCATTTATCAATACTTTTATGACTGATATTTTTCAGAAAATAAAGTTTATTATTAGAATTATACAAACGGATAAACTTTAAGCTTTCATCAGTAAATTTTTCATTTTCAATTTTCAATCTTTTCAGAAGGTCGGGAAGCTCAGCGACAGAATCAATTATAAATAGCGATTTATATTCCTTAAATGATTCACCTAATATTTTGTTCTTATTTTCTTTTGATGTATTGTCCGGCGCACCTCTTTCAACAACCGAAGGAATGTTTTTGACAAAAATAATATTTGCTCCCTGTTCAAGTAAATTTTTTAGTTTTTCTAATGTTTTTTCTTCAGTAAACTGAATACCTGCGAATACAAGTGTCTTATAGCGCATATCACTACTCAGTAAATCTTGATTATTTGTGGAGAGCATTTCTATTATGACCTTATCAGAAACATAATCAAACTGCCAGCCGTTATCCTGCAGCATTTTGGCAGTTTCCCATGTTAATATTGCTGCTTCTTTAAAAAAGCTTTCAATATTATGAACCCTGCAGTACTGCAGCATATTAATCGCTCCCGGAATATAATTCCACAAGTCGTGTATAGGAAAATAAAGCAGCACATCGGGATCAAATCGATTTGCCTGCAAAGTAGACTGAATCCGTGCAATGTATTCATTTAAATAATGTAAATGAGCCCACCAGGTGTTCGTTTCTCCAGCATGTGTTGAAGCATAAAAAACAGGTCCCGGATAATCATCATCCGGAAGACTGAATGGAACTCCATGATAAAAAATATGATTAATACCGGCAATAAAAAAAAGGTCAGCGGTCTTCTTCATTTTATCGAGAGTAACCTGAAAATGTTCATCAAGCCATGTAAATGTTTCAGATGAACAAAACTTTCTGCCGTAAAGATGGGCTGCCGAAGAAGCAAACTTGCAGAAAAGTATATCACCTCCTCCTCTTCCGAATCCTTCTGTTTCGGGAATATCAGACAAACCGTAAAGGTCGATTATATTCCCCGGAGAACCATGAGCTTGAAATCTGTTCTGCATATTATTCTTATGTGACCATTCCGCCCAGGGAATACAAAATTCGTTCATAAACAAGGAATCGACAGTTTCTCTGTAATCGTGCAGCAATCTGCGCCTTATTTTTGAATCTATACTGTCATCAATAAGGATTGGGATATAATGTCTTAAGTCATATCCGTGAAGATTCTGAAATGCCGTAAAAAGTTCAGGAGTCCAATTAGCGCCGTAAACTTCATAGGAATCGTTAAAGTTGCTTCTCGGTCTCATTTGGCCGGTATTGTTATTTAATTCGTCAAAGGGTTCTACATAATTTTCAAAAGCAGAACGGGAAAAGTGATCAAGTACGTGACCCTCGGAGCCAACGGTCGCCCGTTTCACCTGCTGACCGGTGTATCCAACCTTAACTATATAAACCTTCCAGTTGCCCGGAGGAACAGTCCAGTATTTTTGACCGTTATCTATTGTATAGTCAAGCATTTTTCCTGAAACAGAATTTTTACTCATAGGAGTCACAAGCACAAATTCAGCAGGTTTTTTGGAGTCGTCAGTAATTTTTCTTTTAGTATCACTATCAGAATATACCGATTGTATAACTTCCAGTTTACGTGCGGCGTGTTGTGGTTCAAGCCAGGGACCACCAAAGGGCCAGCCGCTTCCCAGTGTCAGGTCTACGCCGAGTCCTGATTTTTTTGCTTCCTTCATCGTAAAAAGAAATACCTCAGCCCATCTTTCAGATAAGTATGTGATGGGTTCTATTGAAGACGGCTTCATTGGATAGATTGGCTGTATCTCAACGCCTCCAAAACCTGCCTTTTTCATTTCCCTTAATTGACGGGATATTTCACTCTCGTTTACACTGCTTCCCAGCCACCACCATCTTGCCCACGGTTTTGACTCGTAACCGATTTTATCCCAATGAAAGGGATGCTCAGTATGTACATTATTCGAGCAGGATAAAAATACAATCAACAATATAATAATTCCCTTAAATCTCATGATAAAGCCTTCACTTAATAAAAATTAATATGGGCACAGACACTCTTCTACAAATTTCTCTAAAAAAAGCAAATTGTCAGTTGCAATTATTTCTTTCTCGGAACAGGTGTTCTTATCTCTATCAGTCGCTTACCCGTTCTTAGATCTATGTTATCTATATATCGCAATTCATCCGGGCTGACGTCTTTTTTGTCAATTATCCATTTATCAAGAGTCGAACGAAACTCTTTTAAAACATCTTGATATTCGGGTCTGTAAATAAGATTCTCAAACTCATTCGGGTCTGTCCTTAAATCATATAGCTCATCTACCGGTCTTGGATTACGGAAGATTAACATTTGCTGTTTTGATAGCTTCCCTTCATCCAAGAGACGGATCATTCCCTGATAACTGGTGCTGGAAACAATATCGGAAGGATGACCAAATGGTTCTCCCGGAAAGGCATTCCGAATGTATTTATACCGGCTGCTTCTTGCACAGCGGATATGCATATCAATATTATGCCAGTTCCTCTCACTGAAAATATATTTTCTCTCCCTATCAGCGGTGCCTGTAAATAATTTCAGCATACTTCTACCCTGAATATCATCATTAGGTGTAATTCCGGTAATCTCAAGCATTGTAGGAGTCAAATCCAAAAGAGTGGCAAGAGCGTTTTGAACGACTCCTTCCGGCACCTTTCCCTTCCACCTGACAATCAGAGGCACGCCGATACCGCTGTCATAGAGGCTTGTTTTCGCCCGGGGGAAAGGCATCCCTTGGTCACTGAAATAAACAACCAGCGTATTTTCTGCCGGTCCTTCTCTATCAAGCCAGTCAAGTAATCTTCCTATCTCGGCATCCATATGTGATATCTCATCGTAATATAAAGCAAGTTCTTCACGCACCTCCGGAATATCCGCCAGATAAGGAGGAACAACGACCTTATCCGGAGAATGCGGATTTTCAATTGAATTTTTCTTATATGGTCTGTGGGCTTCATGAAAACCTATAGAAAGAAAAAACGGTTTGTCTTTTGGCCTCTCCTGTACAAATTTTTTCCAATCATAAGCATTTTCATATATTCTGTCAAATTGCTTATCGGCATTCGGTCCCAGGTGAAGTTTTGCGCAATTCCCGGAAAAGTATCCTTTTTTTCTAAGCATTGTCGGTAAAACAACCAGTCCTTCCGGGAGTATTGAATGAAGTTCCATTGAACCGGCAGTATGAGGATACTTACCGGTAAACATCGACGTTCTGCTTGGTGAACAATTGGGAGCAGTTGCAAAAGCACTTGTAAAGCGTGTTCCCTCTGCGGCTAAACGGTCGATATTTGGAGACCGAACAGGATTGCCGTAGCATCCATGGTCATAGGGAGTTACATCATCTCCTATCAGCCATATAATATTCGGAAGACTGCCAGTCGGCTGTTTCTTAACTATATTTAAACCGGAAATAGTATTGAAACCAACCATTCCTGTAAAAGCTCCTCCCATTGCTGTCAGTGCTTTCCTTCTGCTCACTTTCTTTTGAGAAAAATCATTTATCTCAGTCATTTTATCCTCCATTTCGTTTTGGAATAAGTCTTGTTTAGATTATTAATGTTTAAAAAATTATTCACTGTCTTCCAAATCTACTGCCACTATTTCCTTATCTGTATATTTATAATATATGTATTTCATAGTTTCGCTAACTGTAGTATGTTTATTGTGTATTGTAATTGATGTGCCGGGATAAACAGCTTCAAGAATTTTTACAACTGAATTTTTAAACGCCTCTGATTTTTTTTGTAATTCCTCAATTTCTGTAAGGAGTTTTTTTTCTTCTTTTTCGAGCTTTTCTTTTGCTTTAGTTAATTTATCCATCAGCACTTTTTTATCTTCCGTAAGTTCTTTCTTAATTAGTTTTCGCTTTGCAAACAGATTGAGAGCTTTTTCAATTTCCAGACTGTTTTCAGCATTTTTCGACAGAAGAGATACTTTTTCCTTGATTTTGTTATTGATATCTTTATCGATGCCTATGAATAAAGCGGTGGGCTGGAAATATTGGTTGCCAATGACATTAGCTTCTATACCTTTGACAGCATAGATTTCACCCCCAACGATTAATCCCTTTTGTTCCGTAACAATTAATTTACCTTTTGTTTGAATATTACTGTTCATTACATAGTTGCCTATTGAAATATCTCCTTTACATATAATATTTTCGTTTTCGCAGAAATTGACCATTACTGTTCCGTTTGCTATGATTTTCCCCTCGCCTTTTCCTGCAAAGCCGGTTTTAATTAGCACATCCCTGCCTGCTTCTATTACAGCATCTTCGACGAATCCATTTACCTGAACATCATTCTTTGCCTTTACCTTAAATCCGCTCTGGACATCACCGTCTATGATAACGGAACCGATATAATCAATATTTCCGGTAGAGAAATCCACATTTCCTTTAACAGCGAAAACAGGTTCAACTTCTATCGTTTTTCCTTTTAACTTTACGTGCCCATCAATTTCAGCTAAAAGGAATTTGGGATTGTCTGGGTCGGGACAGGTATTCTTTCCGGTGGGAAGAACAGTAGGTAACCCGTCTTTTTGTGCAATCTTTTCCCCGAATATGGTGCATCCTTCGGTACCCTTTGTGGGTGGGATAGATTCTGCCAGTTTTTGACCTTTTTTAACATTCTTGATCAAATTTAATTCTTTATAATTTACATTTCCATGTTCATCTGTCTCTATTTCTGTTTTTCTATCGAAATAGTATTTGATTTCGCCATCTTTCCCGTTAATGACTCTTTCCCCCTGTGCTATTAAAATTCTTTGATTAAATTTATTCTGTTGAAAAATAGCTTTGATTTCATCTTCTTTGATACCAAAGACAATTTCGTTTTCGTTCAGAAATCTTTTCAAATCTTCATCGGTAAAATCGCCATCATTTATGGGTTTTCTGACTTCAACATACGCTTCATAGTGGTTGG
>JAUVVT010000203.1 GCA_030604505.1 bacterium
GAAAAAAAGGAATTGAAAATAGTTAAATTATTATTTATATTAGTAATTATATGTTTTATTATATTTCTTTTTATTAATAGAGAACGAATATTAGATAATTTTGTTATCAAAAAGACATTCTGGGAGCCCACAGAGGAGTATATTGAAAGATACAATTCATACAAGCCGAAAAGCTTGTTAGAGCAAGCGGAGGGTAAATGGGTCGGAGTGAATGGAAAACAATTTAAGCTTGTAAAAGAGCTGGAGATTGGAAGCGAAACAGATGAACAATTGAGATTTTTTCTCCCCTTGGATATCGAGGTTGATGATTTCGGGGATGTTTATCTATTGGACAGCGGGCATCAAAGGATTCAAATTTTTGATGAAAGAGGAGATTTTTTAAGGAGTATCGACAAAAATAAAGGATTCCCGCCGGTTGCAGTTGATATCTCGATAAATTCTGACGGGATTATTGCTGCTGCCGAAGAATTTAAGAAAAAGGTTTATCTTTTCAGAGATTCCGGAAAGTTATTGGGGAATTTTTCGGTTCCATTTGAACCGTTAAAGATTGAAGCGCTGAATAATGAGTATTTGGTGATCGGGATGGGCGAAGAATTTTTTGTACATAAATATTCAAAGGATGGAGAGAGGATTTCGGCATTTTGTCCGATCCTGCAGAAAGATGAAATCATTATTATAAGAAAGATTTTTAATGAGGCAAGTTTTGATATCGGACAGAAAGGATTTATTTATTTAAGTTATGAGTACCCATATAAGATAATAAAATTTGATAATGAGGGTATCCCGATTCTGGCATTCAGTCGAAAACTGCCGGATGATATTTTTCCTCCGATGATTGATGAAGCAGGTGGGAAGAGTTTTGATGCGAAGAAAAGAACAATCTCAATGGAATTAAAAATATCGCAGAATGGAGAGATTTATAATCTTGTCAGGGGGACTGAAACAAAAAGGGGAAACAGGATAGACAAATTTAACACTAATGGTGTCTATTTGCAGACGTTTTATTTGGATGTTCCGATTGATGATTTTACCATTTATGGAAATGAGTATATCTGGTGTTTTTTGGGTAAACCAGAAAATAAAATAATAAAATATAAAATTGAAAGATTGATATTATAATGGTAGATATAAGAAAAAAAGCTGAGGAGATGGGAATAACTATTATAGAGAAGGAAAATTATACTGATATAAGAGGGGCTGTGTTCAAAAAGGATGATAAATGGTATATAATGGTTAATTCAAATGATTCAGAGGAAAGGAAGAGTTTTACGATTGCGCACGAGCTTGGGGAAATTATATTGAACGATAATAACGAGCTATCTAATGACGCTAAACATAAGATGGCAAATTTAATCGCTGCAGATTTGCTGATGCCTGAGGATATTTTCAAGAATGATATTTTATTAAATAATGATTTATATCAATTGAAAAAAAAGTATGAAAATTGTTCTTATGAGGCAATTGCAAGAAGAATGCTGAAATTTATGCCTTATATTCTGACTATATTTGATAATAAAAAAATATATATCAGGATAGCTTCTGATTCGATTAATTTTCCTTCTTCTCTTGCAGAAATTGAAAATGAGGTTGCTGAAAAATGTTATCAAATTAAAAATTGCTGTGAAAAGGATGATGATAATTTGAATGTAAAGGGGTATTATATTGATGAGAGTAGAGGTGTTGAAAGGGTGATACTTTTAACAGAGGTACTTGATATTAATTAAATATTTATGATGCAGAAAAAGGCAATAAAAAAGATAGTTGATGCAAAGATAACCAAACAAGAATGGAAACGTTTACCGAAAACAGGGGCAAAAGGTTATTATTATAGATGCGAGGGTGAAGTCAGGAATACAGGGTTTTCCGAAATTAAAGAATTGGTGGTTATATGTGCTGTCTATAAAAAGGGGAGAAAAAAACTATTAACATTTATAACTAAAAAATTCAGGGTACATAAGTCGGCTGGTTATTTCGCTGTCTTTAATCTAAATCCTAATGAGAGTACAAACTTTATTGTTACACTTAATCTTCCCTCTCCATCGGAGGTAATATGGGGACGGTTTCTTTTGAAAAATATTGATGCAGGAATAAAAGAGGGAATATTAATACAGAAAACATTTCTTCACTATGATAAAAAACTGCTTGATGGTAAAACAAAAAAATGGTTCAGGTTTGAAGAAATAAGAAAGATAAAGATTTTAGATTGTAATTGGGACGTAAGAGAGTTAAAATCTGAAAATACGGTTATGTTCATTTGTAAAGGGACTTTAAAAAATACAGGGAATTTTGATTTTGAGAATGCAATAATTACTTCTTATATAAAGATTGTAGAGACAGACGTTCCTCTGAAATGGGTGTTTAAGAAAAGAAAACCAAAGGGAGAATTTTTTGATGAAATCGAGGAGAAGGACGAAGAACAAATCTATGAAACAAAAGGTCAGGTGGTAATTCCGCTGATTAAAGCAAATTCGACAGCTGAATTTAATGGCACAATAAAACTTCCGGATTTTTCAATTATAGAAAGAAGCGAATGGAGATATGAAAAAATTATGAATGGCTTGGAAAAGGGGATATTGGAATATGCCATTGATATCGGTTATGAGAGTGAATCCGGCATTCTTGTATACAGAGATACTTTGGAAGATCCTACTTTAATTCAGGAAGTTAAAGAGAATCGTAAGGTTGATGTTATAGGTGAAGAATGGATTTTACAAAGAGAAGGTGAAAACCGAAAATATAACTGTAAGGGTATGATAAAAAACACAGGTAATGTTGATATTCATAATATTTATGTTATTTCTTCTATTCTCGACCCTAAAAAGAATGAGCCGATAATGTGGGAGAGCGGTTCGGAGAGTTTTAAGACTTTAGAAATTGAAAAGGTTGATTTTTTAAAAATCAGAGAGACAAAAACATTTCAAATCGATATTTCGCTGCCTGATTCGAAAGGTGCATCCAAAAGCGATATTAGTGCCCAGAAGATTATTGATATGGTTGAATCCGGCTCCTTGAGAAAAAAGGTTAATGTTTATTATGAAAGTGAAGATGTTAATGAAGAAGGGTTTAAGAGACTGAACCTTGGCAACGCATACTTCAGATTGGGCAATTTTGGCGCCGCAATTAAGGAATATAACGAAGGAATAAAACTCATACCTGATGAAAAGATGCTCTATTTTAATTTAGGACTTACATATTATAAGGTATTCAGATTGAATGATTCGCTTGAAGCTTTTAAAAATGCACTCAAGGTCGACTCACGTTATTTGAAAGCAATATATTTTGAGGGGCTTGTTTATATGAAGCTGAAAGAATGGGATAATGCTATTGAAAGATTAAGGGCGGCGCTTTCAGTTGACGAAAAGAATGAAAAAATCTGTTTTAATATTTCTTGTTGTTATATGGAAAAGGAAAGTAAAAGGGAAGGATATGAATGGCTGAAAAAAGCAATAGCACTGAATAGACCTGTGATTGTTAATAAAACACTCAAGGATCCCGAATTTGAAAAATTTAGGAGGGATTCAGATTTTATTGAAATTATTAAGGGAAAATCATAAGGAAAAATTAAAGAAAGGGAATATGAAAAAATATACTATTATTGTATTGGTTATTATTCTTATGTTTGCTGCTGTATATTTTCAGAATAAAAAGATTGTATATGAAGAAAAGATAATAGATAGTTTTGAAATTCCGGGAGAGAAAATTCCGACTTGTTACCCAATAGAGTTGATTGATTACAGAGAAATCAGAAAGAATGAGAATGAAATAACAATATTTGGGAGGACAGTTTGGAGTAAAAGGATTAAGGGTGATTTGGGTGGGAAATCGGCTGTTGTCCCTATTGAAATTTTCGTAAAAGATAATGAAACGGGAGAACAGGTATTGGTTAATAAAGGGATTACCAATCCTAATGACGGGCATATTATTTTAATCATAAAAGATCCAGAAGCAAACTGTCTGTTAAGAATAGATTATAAGAACGCAGAAAATTGTCCGGAAAGATTTAAAGTCTCGGAAGAGATATAAAAGTTTTAATTTATTCAGAATTTCAGATTAAAAGAACTAAATACTTCTTGAAAACTATAAGCAAAAGGGAGTAGGTATTGGAGCATAAATACAGCCTGCGCCAGAGAATCGGATTATTTTTTGGTATACCTGTATTTATAATTATTTGTTTTCTTCCGCCTTTGAGCGGTATGACCCGCGAAGCCCATCTTATTGGTGCTGTTGCTTTTCTAATGGCGTTTTTCTGGATCACAGAGGCGATTCCGATTCCAGCAACTGCATTAATACCTCTTGCGTTTTTTCCTTTACTAAATATAGAAAGTGCAGGGATGGTGGCTTTATCATACGGTGATAAGAATATATTTCTCTTTATGGGTGGATTTTTCATTGCGCAGGCAATGCAGAAATGCAATCTTCACCGAAGAATAGCTTTAAATATAATTAAAATAATAGGAACTGAAAAAAGAAAAATAATTTTAGGATTTATGGTATCCACAGCCTTTCTCTCGATGTGGATTTCTAATACAGCCACTACCCTTATGATGCTTCCTATAGCCTTTGCTGTTATTGTATCTATTGGAGAAATTAACACAGCAGGAGAAAATAATTCAAAGAAGACAGTTTTTGGAACGGCATTGATGCTGGGTATTGCATACAGCGCAAGTATTGGAGGAATAGGTACGCTTGTGGGAACACCGCCAAATATAATTTTTGCAGCACTAACAAAGGCACTTTTTCCAAAGTCTCCCGAAATAGGATTTGCATATTGGATGGCAATTGGTATACCGGTGGTGATTATTATGATTCCAATATCGTGGTATTATCTCGTTACATTCGGATTTAAGATAAAAAAGGAAAAAATCAAAAAACGATATACTGTTATTGATAAGAGAATTAAGGAATTAGGACCGATGCAATTAAGCGAAAAACTTGTTCTTGTGATTTTTATCTTTACTGCGTTTGGCTGGATGTTCAGAAGGAATTTAGAAATAGGGGCATTAACAATACCGGGCTGGA
>JAUVVT010000223.1 GCA_030604505.1 bacterium
TGTGTTTTTGGAAATATTAGTATCAAGGGCATATAACGAGATTCTTCCAATTTTTATCTGCCATATTTGTGCATAAATTTTTCTTCCGGGAAACTCAACTTCAACGGTAAACGTTGAATCATCTTTATCCTTCATAAGTGAAATCGGCATATTATAAAAATCGTTTTTAGGATAAAGTTCGCCCTGCCATCCGGCAGCATTCAGGTATTGTTTGAAATATCCTTCCTGATACATAAGACCGATGCCTACAAAAGGAAGACCAAGTTCACTTGCTGATTTCAGATGGTCACCCGATAATATTCCCAGCCCTCCTGAATATATAGGGATGCATTCGGTAATGCCGAACTCTGCTGAAAAATATGCTATGTGCATTTTTCCCCCATCATCACAGGCACTATCAAACCATGTTTTACCTTTAATGTATTCCTGCATTTTTTGATAAACCCGCTCCATATTTGAAAGAAAGCTTTCATCTTCAGTAAGATATTCTAATCTCTCTTGTTTAATATTGCCTAAAATTAAAACCGGATTATGTTCTTTTTCTTCCCAGAGATCTCTATCTATCCGTCGTAACAAGTCTAAAGCCTCATGGTCCCAACACCACCATAAATTATAAATTATCTCTTTTAATTTAATAAGCTTTTCCGGCAGTGACGATGTAATAACAAAAGTGTTTATAGGACGCACTGTGAATTTCTCCTATTTTAAAATCATTAAATTATTTTTTAAAATTATTTATAAGATAATACTGTAAATTATGATCACAATTTAGTCTAAAATTTCAATTATTAAATATTAAACATTTTTTTTAAAATATCAAAAGAAAATTTTTAAAATGAATTCTTCTTATTTTTCTCTTGAATAAAAGAAAATTAAATTTTATCTTTGTATAATAATATTTTTTTATAAAACCTGTAAGAAATTATTATGAGAATAAACAGATTCTTAAAAATTCTTCTTTTTGTTTTAATATTCAATCCTTCAAATGTCTTCGCTGAACTTAACCTGCCCCCTAAAACAGAGCAGCTATTTTATAATGGAATTAAAAGTTTATTCAATGACGAAATTGATGTAGCGTTGAACAAATTTGACTCACTCTGTGTAATTGACCCTGAAAACCCAATTGGATATTTTTGCAAGGCTTTTTGCTATGGTTTCATTATGGATGAATATAGAAATCTTAATTTCATGGATAAATTCAATGAAGCCGCAGACAATGCAATTAAAAAATCAAAAATATTGGAAGAAAAAGAAAATCCGACTTCAGAAATCTTTCTTTGGTCCGGAGCCTCATTAGGTATAAAGGCAATAAGAGATGCTATGATGGGTAACTGGTGGGATGCAATCTGGGATGGCTTAAAAGCAGGTGATAAACTTGAGCGGTGTCTCAAGATCGATTCAACATTATATGACGTGTATTTTGGTCTTGGGAATTACCATTATTGGAAAAGCGTTAAATCAAAAGTTTTTTGGTGGCTGCCATTTGTCGGAGATGAAAGACAAAAAGGAATAAATGAAATTAAAATTTCAATAGAAAAAGGGAAATTTGCTGAAATCCCGGGAAAAATTAGCCTTATGAGGATATATATTGAAGAAAAAAATTATAATGAATTAATTAAACTCGCAGATGAATTATTAAAAGAATATAATTTTTTATATCCACTTTGGTATAAAGCTTTTTCAAATGTTCAGATTGGAGAATGGCAGAAGGCAATTATTTTATACAACGAAATTCTTAAAAAGCTTAATAAAAAATATTTCCACGGTATTGAAGGTGAAATCGAGTGCTATTATTTTATAGCATTATGTAATTATAAAATTGGAAAAATTGAAGAAGCAAAAAAACATCTGAATAAAATTTTACCCTATAAAGGAAAAATTGAAACAAAAATTTATTTCTATGAAAATTTTATGGATTCTTCTGAGAAACTTATGAAAGAAATAGAAAAATCAAATTAATATCCTTTTATCAATATAACAGCTCCCTTTAATCTTCTAAAATATAAAATTAATTAACCTTTCTGAATTCATTCAATAAAGAAATTAAAAAAGTGATGATGAATATATTTAATCAACAATAGGAGGAGGTAAAAATGTCAGAAAAATTTTCTTGTATGTCGGGCACAAAAAAAGGCGATTTGACAAGAAGAAACTTTATTGGAACAATTGCCGGCATAAGCGCATTGAGTCTAATTCCGAGTTGTTCAAGGCAGAAGGTAGATGAGGAGCAAAAAATGCCTGTCTGGACGGGAGATTTGAAAACTGCCCAAATTGAGCGTCCAAAGATTCCTACAACGGCAAAACCAAATGGCTTAAATATTATCATTATTATAGCGGATACCTTTCGTGCAGACCATCTTGGCTGTTACGGCAGTAAAAGAATAAAGACACCATATTTAGATAAACTTGCTCAAAAAAGCGTTGTATTTACAAATGCTCAGGCTGAGGGACTTCCGACTATTCCCTGCCGCAGAGTCTATCATACGGGGAAAAGCGTTCTTCCGGAAGCCAGGTGGCAGCCGCTTGCCGAGTATGATGTGACATTTTCCGAAGTTTTAAGCGCCCATAATGTCACAACGGGTTTTATTGTTGATACATATCATCATTTTAAATCCGATTATAATTTTCACAGGGGATTCCATTCGTGGGAATGGATTCGCGGGCAGGAAACCGACAGATGGAAAAGCGGTCCAAAAGAGAAAATCGACCCCAAAAAGCACATGCCTGCCCATTTGTGGAACGAGCGCTATGATAACAATATTCGCCAGTATTTGATGAATACGCAGCACAGAAAAAGCGAAGAGGACTTCTTTTGTGCAAGAAGCTGTAAAGCATCAATGGACTGGCTTGAGCAGAATATCAACAATAAACCGTTTGCCCTTTTCATCGATATGTTTGACCCTCATGAACCCTGGGATGCACCAAAGCGTTTTCAAAAGATGTACCGTGATGAATATCCCTTTGAGCGGTATATGTTCGGGTATGGAGTGAGAAACGAAGACATTCGTCCCGATGACCTTCCTGTAATTCGAGACTTGTATGCAGCAGAAGTAACCTTCAGTGATTACTGTATTGGCAGACTTTTGAAGAAAATAGAAGATTTAGGTTTAATGGATGACACTATTATTGTTTTTTCAACAGACCACGGCACACATCTCGGCGAAGAAGGATGTGTTCAAAAAACCCCGGGGCTTCTCAATGCCTGTGTTACTGACATTCCTTTAATTATAAAACATCCTGATAAAAAGTTTGCCGGAAAAAGGATTGATGCGCCTGTAAGTGCAATCGATTTTATGCCGACATTCCTTAACCTTCTCGGAATCGATGACTATAAAAATATGGATGGGGAAAATATGTGGAAGCTGCTAACAGGAGAAGTTCCATCAATACATGAGAATGTTTATACCGTGTTCAGAAACTTTGGAGCTATACATAACCTCAATTGGCACTATTTTCAGAACATCAGGGGCGAAGATACAGGTAAGGGACCCTGTTTATATGATTTAAAAAACGACCCGAAACAAACAAAGAATGTTATCAAAGAATTTCCGGATGCTGCAAAAGAAATGAGAAATAAACTGCAAAATTATCTCAAAGTTGAAATACCTGCTCTAACGGTTTAGTCATTAAAAATTTTATTTCTTCTTATAAAATCCTTTTCAGCAATCTTTCAAAAAAGGAATGAAAAATGGATAAAAAAATGATTTTTAAAAATATGGTAATGACCAGAAGAGATGTACTTTCTGTAATAGGTGGTATTTTTGCAGGTACTGCTGGATTAAAAAATATCACAGGAGCAAAAACTGTTAAAAAACTCTCAGAAAATCCTCCTAATATAATATGGATTATATCCGATGATGTAAGCAAACCTGACCACGGCTGCTACGGGAATCCGGTTCAGACACCCAATATTGACCTGCTGGCAGATGAAGGTGTTCGTTTTACAAGCGCTGTTGCAACATCTCCGAGCTGTTCTCCGAGCCGCACGAGTATGTTCACTGGAAAATACTGTCATTCTGCAGGCGCAGAAAACCTTCATGACCCGCTGCCGACCGACCAGCCAATTCTACCGTCTATGCTTGAAGAAAAGGATTATTTTTCCGCTAATTGTGCAAAACTGCACCTCGGACCTGCTGGAGAAAAACAATTTGATAAAATATATAAAAATGCCGGAGACTGGAAAAAGTTTGTCAGGGAAAAACCCAAAAACAAACCCTTCTTTCTTTCAATAGGTTTCCGCGAGGCACACCGTCCATACAAAAAAAATCTGATTCAAAATCCCCACTCTCCCAATAAAGTCCTCGTTCCTCCATATTTAGCTGATATACCGGAAGTACGGGAAGACCTTGCATTATATTATGACGAGATTTCATATATGGATGCTGAAATCGGCAGGCTTTTAGAATGGCTTGATAGGGAAGGATTAGCAGAAAATACAGTATTTCTCTACTTTGGCGACCAGGGTATGCCTTTTCCACGGTCAAAAACAACACTCTATGACAGCGGTTTATGTGTCCCATTGATAGCAAGATGGAAAGGAACAATACCCGGAGGTATTGTTCAAGATGGTCTTGCAAGTTTAGTCGACCTGACACCCACAATGCTTGAGATTGCCGGGATAACTCCAGATGAAGACATTCAGGGAAAGAGTATAATGAAGATGCTTTTTGATGACGGTGCAGAGGAAAGAAGATATATTTTCGGCGAAAGGAACTGGCATGATAATGACGACCATATACGCTGTGTGAGAAACAATCGATATAAATATATCCGGAATTACTATCCTGACGAACCGTTTATACATGCAGCCGATATTACGAGGAGCATAA
>JAUVVT010000278.1 GCA_030604505.1 bacterium
CCGAAATTCCGGATGACCAAAAAATGCAAGTCAGAGGTTGGTAAAAGATGAGTTCGGTTTGTGTTGGAATTCTTGCTCTACAGGGAGCTTACAGCAAACATAAAGAAAAATGCGAATTATTGGGAGTTGATTCCATTTATGTTCGTACTCCCGAAGAACTGCGTATGTGTTCACATCTTATTATCCCCGGCGGTGAATCTACCACTATTTCAAAATTAATAAAGTTTAACGGACTTAGAGAAGGATTAAAAAAATTTGCAAAGAAAAGATATGTCTGGGGCACCTGTGCCGGTATGATTCTGGTTGCGGATAGAGTTGATGACCCGAGAGTAGATAATCTCGGGTTTATTGATATTTACGTCCAGAGAAACGCATACGGAAGGCAGATAGATTCTTTTACTGCTAAAAAACACCTGCCTTTTGTCGATGGAAAGGAAGAGTTCAAATTAATATTTATCAGGGCGCCGAAATTGCTGGAATATGGCGATTCTGTTACGCCTCTCGGTTCTATTAACGGAAATGTTGTTATTGCAAGAAATGATAATATTTTGGTCTCTTCATTTCATCCTGAACTCACATCAGACCCAAGAATTCATTCTTATTTTATATCTAAGATGGATGAAAAAAGATAATTTATTTAGTCGTCCCTGAAAAAAGTGGTTTTTTGTTTCAAGACAACTAAAGAGAAGAACCATATAGTATAAAAGTTCAAATTTCAAAGCTCAAATGCTAACGCATAAATGCCAAATGAAATCCAAATGACTAAATATCAAACCTTGTGTTATTATCTATTTTTTAGCATTTGGATTTTGACATTTTACGTTACGAGGAATGTATGGGAATGGCACCTATTGATGTATTTATAGTGATTGTATTTTTGATAGGGATATTATTTTTCGGGACATTTTTCAGAAGATTTGTAAAGACTTCCGAAGATTATTTTCTTGCCAAAAGAATGCTTCCCTGGTGGGCTATCGGGATGTCGATAGTAGTTGCAGATATAGGTGCTATTGAGTATATGGGAATGGCAGGCGGCACATACCGGTTTGGTCTTGCTCAGGCTAACTTTGACTGGATCGGCTGTATTCCTGCTATGCTCGTTGCCGCAATTATTTTTATACCGTATTATTGGAAAGCGGGTGTTTATACCGTTCCTGAATATCTTGGAAGAAGATACAATGTCTATGTGCAGTCAATAGAAGCTTTTCTATGGATTGCTTTTCTTGCGTTTGTTCTCGGAATAATACTCTGGGCAACTGCTATTTTCCTGAATACAATGTTAGGGTGGCCGCAATGGCTTTCTATTATTATTACAGCATCGATTGTCGGAATATATACTATTTCAGGCGGATTATCAGCCGTTGTTATGACAAATGCCCTCCAGTTGATTATAATGTTTATCGGAGCAATTGCAGTACTTGTTTTAGGGTTTAAATCTGTCGGCGGCTGGGGAGAGATGACCGAAAAGATTTATTCCCTTGGTCCTGAATTTAAAGACCATTTTAAACTTCTTCTGCCAATGGATACGACAACTCCTTATCCATGGGCAGGAATCGTATTCGGAGCTACACTTGTTATATCCCCTGCATATTGGATAGGAAATCAGGCGATAATCCAAGCTTCACTTGGCGCAAGAAACGAATGGGACGCAAAGGCGGGAGTGATGTGGGCTGCAATTTTAAAGACCTTAATTCCGTTTTTGATTGCCATTCCCGGTCTAATCGCACTTTCACTGTATCCGGATTTGAGCGATGGTGACAGGGCACTGCCGCTGCTTGTTAAAAATCTTCTCCCTCCCGGACTCACAGGACTCGTTTTTGCCGCTTTTTTTGCCGCTCTAATGTCTACTGTCGCTGCGTATCTCGAATCAGCGGCTACACTTTTTACCAAAGATATTTATCAGAAGTTTGTCAAAAAAGACGCTTCTGACAAACATTATCTGACGGTCGGAAGAATTCTTACTGCTGTAATAATTTTATTTGGAATAATTATAGCCCCTTTAAGTGAAAAGTTTCCGGGAATATTTGTTGCGCTTCAGACGATTATGTCAATATTTTATGGACCCACTTTTGCAATTCTCCTGCTCGGTATGCTCTGGAAACGTTCTACTCAATGGGGAGGATTATATGGATTGATTTTAGGGGTGCTGCTTTCTTCTTTTCTGTTTACTTTTAAATCACATTTTTTCAATATATCGGAACCGTTTTTATATATAAGCTGGTGGTCATTCGTTTTCGCAATATTTGTAAATATAATTGTAAGCCTGTTTACCAAATGCAAATCGGATGAAGAACTCGAAGGGCTTGTTTACAGGATAAATAAAGATTAATTAAAAAAACGAAAAAATAATTATGATAAATTTACTTTCTCAGATACCTATCGTGTGGGTAAAAGTTATAATTGTGGTTATATTCTTGGGGCTGGTCATCTGGATGTGGCTGACGCCGAAAGAATACATATTCAAATCTTCACCCGATAATAAAAAATGGAGAGACCTCAGAATCTGGGGAACACTTATTATTATTTTTCAAACAATCATATATCTATTATTCTAAAAGGACGATTGATATGTCAAAAGAAGAAAGTTCATCGAAAAAAAAGTTAGAAAGCCAGTCACTTAAATTAATGGGTATTTTTCTTGGAGTGTTTGGAATTATTATGATTGTTGCTGTGATTTTTCCTGAAAATTTAGAGGGTAAAATAACAAATCTTATTACCGGTCTTGTTCTTTTAGGTGTGGGTATAGGCGCATTCTTTAAAGGAAAATTCAGTAAATCGTAAATTATTATCCATTATTCGTAAACTGCAAATCTTAAATTGCAAAGTGTTTTGATTTATGAAGAAGAAAAGAAGAATGCTTGTTCTTGCCGAGGGGATGTTAAAAAATTCCTATGGAAAAACAGCACATGGTGTTATACGATATACTCCTGATGAGGTTCTTGCTGTTATAGACAGCACTACTGCTGGGAAAACATGTGAAGAAGTTATTGGTTACGGAGGCGACATTCCGATAATCTATTCAATCAAAGAAGGGTTGAAGTTTAATCCTGATACGCTGGTTATTGGGATTGCCCTGGTTGGGGGAGTACTTCCTGAAAAATGGAAAAAGTTTATAATTGGGGCTATTAAATATAAATTAAACGTGATAAATGGTCTTCACACCTTTTTAACAGATGATAAAGATATAATGAAGTATGCTAAACGGCATAATATAGAAGTAATTGACCTCAGGAGACCTCCTGATATTTATCACGTTGCTTCAGGAAAATGGAAAGATGTAAAATCCAAAGTTATACTGACTGTGGGAACGGATTGTGCCATCGGTAAAAAATCTGTCACAGTAGAGATTTATAGAGCTTTAAAAAAGATGGGTAAAAGTGTCGATTGGATTGCCACAGGTCAAACAGGAATTCTGATATGCGGTAAAGGTGTTGTAATTGATGCTGTAAAAAGTGATTTCGTAGCCGGTGTGATGGAACTTGAAATCGTTAAATCGGCAAAAAGGAATGATTATATACTTGTTGAAGGGCAGGGAGCATTAACGCACCAAGGGTATTCAGGTGTTACAATGGGATTGATTCACGGTGTTGTACCGGATGCGATGATTTTATGTCATGAGATGGGAAGAATCTTTGACCATAATGGAGACCCTATTCTTGATTTTAAATTTATAATCAAACTGCATGAAATGGTTGTAGGATTTTTTAAGAAAAGTAAAGTCGTGGGTATGAATCTTATGACAAACAGAATGCCTGAAAAAGAAGTCCTGAGAGAGATAGGAAAATTGGAAAAAAAATTAAGAATACCTGTTGACGATACGGTAAGGTTTGGGGGAGAAAAATTAGCTAATGCAATTTTGAAATATTTTTCTGACGATTAGATACATTTTTACCGATATTATCCCCATAAACATCAAAAATGTAATTTCCTCCGATTTTTCGGGGGAATCCACTTTTTGCCGTACCATTTTAGAAGATAAAGTAATCTAAGAAACTTTTAACTAAATTTTCCCTCTTTCGAGGGGAAATTTTATATTCTATAAAGATTTAGTGGGGACATTATGAAAATTGCAAAATTAAACAATAAACTTAAATTTGTATTATTACTATTTCTTTTATTTTCAATTGCGAATTGTTCGAGGGAAAAAACTCCCGAAGGATTTCTTTACCCTATGCCTCAGATCGCTACAACCGAAAAAGGTGTATTTAGAGTTAACAACGTGAATATCTATGTGAATGAATCGTTTCTTAATGAGAATCGCCGGTTAATCGAAAGTTTGAAC
>JAUVVT010000007.1 GCA_030604505.1 bacterium
CGCTGATACTGGTGGCAGCATCTGGTGCCCTGGCATGGCAAGAGAGTCCTGTGACCGCTCAATCCGAACGCGCGGCAGGTTCTCCCTTCCCCGGCGCTCCCCTCCTGAGTGCCGAAAGTCCCGCGCTGGTAGCGAAAGTGGCAACATGGGGTGTTCAACCATATAATGATGGCGGCGACCGGCTAGTTGATCTGCAAAATTACGATGGCGGCTGGGACTGGCCTCTCGATGACGGTGATCCTTGGAGCTCGAGTTCACTGAACACTATTGGACCCATCGGCATAGGGCTGGTACAGGCGTACCTGCACACCAGCGACAGCGACATGTATACGGCGCTTCAAAATGTTGGGGGATTACTCCTATCCAAAACCAACAATTTCTCTCCACCGGACGGGCATCTCGCCGCCCAGCTCGACCTGATCTTCGGCGGCACCACGTACACCGATCATGTGACAACCAATTTCTATGGCCCGCTTGCTGTCGGGACGTATGACAGGAATGGAGCCGGAACGCTCTATAATACTGCCGGTTACGTCCTGTTGATCCGTACAGCGCGAGCCGGCCAGGGAATTGCCAATCTGGCGGCGTGGGATATCGGCATGGGCCTGGTTGCCGCGGTCATGGCCGGAGCCGATCCGACAGCGTGGATAGCCGGAGTCAAGGCGGAAATTGACGAGCTTGACGGTAATGAGAGGTACGATGTTATCGGCCTGGCCGGTGCGGTGTACGGGCTTGCGATCGCCGGCGAGGATTTCGATCCGGCCGCAGGCGAGCATGCGGCTGCGTCAAGCCTGTCTGACCTTGCGGCAATTCTTGCAACTTATCAGTTGGGAACCGGTGGCTTTACCTGGAGTATGAACTACGTTATTGACGATGATGACAACGAGACAATCCAGGAAACCAGCTATGCCCTGCTAGCCCTCAATGAGTTTGACAGATCCGCATATTCCAGTGTAATACAGGACGCCTCTGACTACCTCAGGTCTGTACAGCTTTCCAACGGCGGCTGGGAGAACTATAGCGGCGGAGGCGAAAACAATGAAGTCACCGGCGAGGCGCTCTGGGCGATCGCAGTCGCAGACATGGAGTTTGAGATAAAACAAGCTATCGGCGACCTCATAACTGTAATAGGAGATATGGGGCTATCTCACGGGACTGCAAATAGCTTCATCTCGAAATTGGAAAACGCAGTCAGTTCTTTTGAGAGAGAAAACATTGAGGCAACAATTGGAAAATTAAATTCATTCATCAACCAGGTAGAAGGTCTTATAGGAAAAAAACTTACAAGTGAAGAAGGGCAAATACTGATTGACGCGGCTAATGCCATCATTGAGTCTATCATCGGTCCTCTTCCAAAGGAAGCAAACAAAGGACAGGCAGTAATTGCTGATCTTCCAAAATCATATTTATTAGAGCATAACTATCCGAATCCATTCAACCCCAAGACCACTATTCGTTTCCATCTTCCGAATTCTTCCTTTGTAACCTTGAAGATTTATAATGTAAACGGAACTTTGGTGAAAACGCTGGTATCCGAAAGCATATCTGCAGGAGTTTACAGTTTTGTCTGGAATGGAACGAATGAATCGGGTCAACAGGTAAGCTCAGGACTGTATTTCTACCGTATTCAAGCAGGAAATTTTTCTGCGGTTAAGAAGATGATGTTTATTAAATAACATTCCTTTCCAACTATAAGTACAAAGGCTGGCTCACTTTGGGTCAGCCTTTTTCTATCGAAACTATTACTCTTTTCTATTCCGTGATGTTTCTAATAAGGGCATTATATCAGAGCATTCAATCATTCTTTTTATTCTCTGTTCTGCTTGAAGCCTCTTCAATAATATTCCCAGCCAATTCTGCCGCTTTCTTCAGTGCCTCGTCCCTGAGGTGGGCGTATATTTATAAGAAAAACCAAAATTGTAACCATTTTCTGTCCGTGAGTGTTTTAGTATCGTCATACAAATCATTCAAAAAATACTTTCATTTTGAATATTTTGTATTATATTTCATTTTACTTTCGAAATGGTCTAAGTTTGATAAACCTGTCTTTTTCAATCATTAGCAGTCACATTTTCAGTATTTTTTTCTTTTGATTATTAAATAAGGGGAAAGGAACGTAGTATGCAAAAATCCCGATTAATACTCAAATCAAGACAAAATTTAAATGGTAATTATAATTATCTGTTATGTCGATAAAATAATTGAAAGTAAGATTAACTTTTTTACTTGCATTAAAAACCATTTCATATTATATTGGAATTAAACTGAATATTCATAAATAAAAATGTATATTTTAAATAAGGAATAATTATGATCTCGGTGAGGGTTCACGGTATTACCGCAGACCCGAATACAAATCAATTCCTGATGTTATTAATCGACGATGCCGGAGGAAGACTTTTGCCGATTGTAATTGGGCAGTGGGAAGCTCAATCTATTGCATGGAATATGCAGGGGATAAAAATGCAGCGCCCTATGACACACGACCTCTTCAAAAGTCTTTTAAATTCGACTGACGTTAAAATGGAGAGAGTTGTTATCGATAATTTGAAAGAAAATACCTTTTATGCAACGATTAAATTCTCGGTAAATGGTAATAAGCTTGAGATAGATTCAAGACCGAGTGATGCCGTAGCAATAGCATTGAGAATGAACGCCCCTATATTTGTTGTGGAAGAAGTTTTTGAAAAAGCTGCTGTAAAAGTGGACGATGCGTCTGTTATCGAGGAAAACGAGGTTGAAAAACTTAATGAGGAATTAAAAGAAGCTGTTGAAATGGAGAATTATGAAAAAGCCGCACTGCTCAGAGATAAAATTAATGAACTCAAAGAAAAAAATAAAAATGAAAACTGAAGGAAAATTCACTTAAGCTCTATTTTGAATGAATTTATTATAAATAAACCGAACTGTTGAATTTTAAAATGGTTCGGTTTTTTGTTAAGTATTTTATACTATTCACTACATATTCTCTGCAGATAATAAAAATTATGAAATTATTCCTAAAAACTTTCTTCATTGTTTTTATCTTTAGTTCAGAGATATTTGGCGGCGGCTTCGAGTTTGCAAAGTACGCAGGAGAATTCTTAAGTACCGGAGTAGGAGCAAGACCTCTTGGAATGGGTGGTGCATTTGTTGCGCTGGCAAACGACGGAACGGCAGGTTACTGGAATCCAGCCGGGCTGGTGTCTCTCGATTATCCACAGATTGTTCTAATGCACTCGGAAAGGTTTAAAGGAGAGGTTAAGTACGATTACTTAAGTGTTAGTTTTCCTTACCGGAATAACAAAAGTCTCGGATTCTCATTAATTCGTCTCGGTATAGATGACATTGCGGATACAAGAAATGCATGGGAAGATTATGGTCTTGACGGAATACCAAATACCGGAGATTATGGCGAAAATAACGGTGTGTTAGACCCCGGTGAACTTAATATTGATAAAATTACTTTCTTTTCCAATACCGACTATGCCTTCTTTATAAGTTACTCAAAAAGACAAAATGAAACCCTCACCTATGGAGGGAATATAAAAATTATAAAAAGAGCAATTGGTAATGACAATGCATTTGGAATCGGGTTTGATATCGGCATCCTGCTGAAAAAATGGAAGCGGCTGAGTCTGGGCGCTAATCTAATGGATGCAGTCTCTACCGCAGTTTTCTGGAATACGGGTAAAAAAGAACTCATCTCTCCTACGTTAAAATTCGGTCTGGCATATAAAATCGAAACAAAGTTTTTTAATGGGGCAATTTTGCCTCTCATAGACTGGGATATAAGATTTGAAAACCGAAAGTTTGCAGCTCAATACAACCTGGGTCCTATTAGTCTCGACCCGCACTATGGCGTCGAATTAAACTTTAAAAATAAAGTCTTCCTGAGGGGCGGATACGATGATTTAAAAAGGGTAGCTTTCGGTGCCGGCGTTAAATTACCAAAACTGAATATCGATTATTCTTTCAATAGCTTCGATAATATCTACCAATTAGGTGATACGCACAGAATCTCGATAACATTATCTATTGAAGAAAAAAAATTCAAAAGATAAAAAGAAAATTTCCTATTAGAAAATATCTCATTAATAAGAAAAATCTCAGTGAAGGTCAAACCGTTCCATCGGTTTCAATCTGAATGGAACTGTAATAAATAAAAGTTTAAAAAACCAAAAATTAACTCCAATATTAATCTAAAAACTAAAAGCTAATAGCTGACAGCTAATAGCAAATAAATAAAAAATTATATTGACTTTTTATAAAAAATTAATTAATATAAATTATTAAAATAAATAAGTATATTTATAAATTAATTAAATTAAATTTCAGAAAAGAGGAGGTTATTTCCAATGGTAGAACTTTATCATGACGGCGGTCCATTTATGCATCCAATATTAGGACTTTTAATTTTCGGTGTTGGTTTAAGTATCTATAAATTATGGAGCTTACTCTGGGCATCGATTAACACAAGAAAATTTCTTAAGAATATTAAAGGTGCCTTAAGTGAAGGCGGGATTGACGCCGCCACGGAAGTATGTGCGAATACTCGCGGTCCAATTGCTTCCATTTTTCACGCAGGGCTTCTACGTGCAACCAGGGGTCTTGAGCATGTTGAAAAGTCGATCGTGAATGCCGGAACTATTGAAATGGCTTTTCTTGAAAGAGGATTAATCTGGATCTCAATGGTTATTGCAGTGGCACCTATGTTAGGATTTACCGGAACCGTAGCAGGTATGATCGGCGCATTCAAAGCAATCGCCGAAGCTAATGATATCTCTCCTTCAATCGTAGCAGGCGGTATATCAGAGGCACTGCTGACAACACTTTTCGGGCTTATTGTAGCTATTATTACACAACTGTTCTATAACTTTTTCTTGTCAAGAATCGACTCCCTGGTAATAGATATGGAAGAAAGTTCTGCTGAACTCGTTGATGTTCTGACCGAACTGGAAACTGCAAAATAATCTAAATTTAGGAGATTATAAAATGTTAGTTGAAAAAAGAAAAACTCCAGATGCAGAAATACCTACTTCATCATTAGCAGATATAGTATTTTTGCTTTTGATATTTTTTCTGGTAACAACAACCATAAATACAGATAAAGGGATAAGTTTACAACTGCCGGCATCCGGTCAGACAAAAACTGTTCCTAAAAAGAACCTGTGTAACTTGCTTATTAATGATTTCGGTGATGTATTACTTCAAGGAGAACCGATTCAGGTTCCGTATATCCAGAACGAAATAAGAAAGAGAGTACAAGAGAATCCTAATCTGATTATTTCTATAAAGACCGGAAAAAAGACAGCTTATGGAATATTCATTCAGGTAATGGACCAGTTAAAATTAGCAGAGGCAAAAAGAATATCTATCGCTGAACCTGAAAGCTAAAAAATTTAAACAAAATAACGAAGTAAAGGTATATAAATGAAGAAATTTAAGAAAAAAGTCAGTAGTGAGCCAAAAATCCCCACTGCGTCTTTACCGGATATTATATTCTTACTGTTGATATTTTTTATGGTAACCACAGTATTGAAAAGATATACGGGACTTCAAGTTGCCTTACCATCTGCAGAAGCAATAGAAAAACTGGAAAGCCGCAGACATATTTCATATATTTGGATTGGACCTGGAGGCAGGATATCTATTGATGATAAGATTGTTACGAAAGATAGAATAAATTTAGTAGGCGCATTGATGTATGATAAAAGGAGTGCAGACCCTCAACTTGTTGTTTCTTTGAAAATCGACAAAGAAGTTGAGATGCAGAATGTAACCGGTATCCATGAACAACTGCGAAGAGCAGACGCTTTACGTGTCAATTATGCCACACTGTTTAGAAAGACAAACTGATACTTGTGAAACATAATAATATATTATAAGTATAATATATTAGTAAATATATTTGTTTACAATTTTGAAGGGCATTTAATATGAGAACAAATCCAAATGTAGATTTAAAAGCAAAATCAAGAAAGTTCTTTGAGTTATCAATTGCCTTATCATTGCTTTTACACATAGTAGTGTTTGTTATTTTTCCGAAATTTGAATTTAAGCCTGTTGATGTAGCGCAGGCGACAATTCTTGTTAAGGTTGATGAGATAGAGCAGACTCAGCAGTTAAGAAGGCCTCCACCTCCGAATGTACCGGCAGTTCCGATAGAATCAGAAGATGAAGAGATTGCCGATGATGTAACAATCGATGAAACAACCTTCGATTTTGCTGATGTTCCACCTCCGCCTCCACCTCCACCTGAGGAAGAAGAAGAAATTCCGCCATTCCTGCCTCTTGAAGACCAGCCGAGGATTATTGGTGGATATGCTGCAATAAGAGAACATTTAAAATATCCGCCTATAGCGAAAAAAGCTGGTATTGAAGGTGTTGTTTATATTAGAGCTTTGATAGGAAAGGACGGAATGCCTGAAAAAATTGAGGTGTTAAGGGGGCTTGGAAATGTCGGTTGTAATGAGGCTGCTGCTGAAGCGGTCAGGCATGTAAAGTTTACACCTGCTAAACAAAGAAATAAGCCTGTGAAGTTCTGGTTTACTATACCTATAAGATTTCAGTTAAGTGACTAATAATATTATTTACAAGAAAGTAATATTCATTTTCAGATGCTTTAGGCAGTGTTACAACCACTGCCTTTTTTTTTAACACTGATTTTTCAATTACACAAATTTCTGGAAAATTAATTATAACAACAAAAAAATATTAAAATAGTTGATATATTTAGACAATTTATGATAATAAAGAATTTCGAAATCTATAAAAAACCCGAAACTCCTTTTAAGGTCTCAAAACCTATTCAGAAAAATCCTGCAGTAGACTTTAGGATTGAGGAAAAAATCAGACTGGAGAAGTCTATCATAGTTTCTTTAGTGGTTTGTATTGTAGTATTTTTAATCTTTCCAACATATGAAATCGTTCCTAAGAAAGGTATTCCCGGCTCAAATGTTATAGTTTATACAGACGTGATACCACAAACTTCGCAATCTGCTCAAAGAAGACGACAGCCGGAAAGACCCGCAGTTCCCATTCCGGCAGAAACTGAGGAAATGGCTGAAGATGTTACAATCGACTTTGAAAATATCAGCTTTAGCGACCTGCCACCGCTGCCGGGAAATATTAGAGGTGTACCAAATGTTACAATCGGTCCCAGAATCATTAAACAGGTACTGCCAGCAATACCCAGAAAAGACAATAAAAAGGGAATTAAAGGTACAATAAATATCAGTCTGGAGATCGATGCTGACGGGAAAGTAATCGATGTCATAGTTTTAAAATCAACGATTGATAATCCCGAGGTTGTTAAAGCTGTGGTTGATGCCGCCTATAGATGTCTTTTTGTTCCGGCAAGAAGAGGTTCAAAAAATGTTAAGGACAGAACTTTCCTTAAATATGATATAGATTATTCAAGATAAAATTATATCTATTATGCCGTCAATATATTATAAAATAAAATATCTTAGCTTGCCAATACTAATAATTCTTGTTTTTTACTGCGCAACTCAAAAAACTACCACAACAGCTAAGTATATACAGCCCCCTGAAGAAGAAAAGTATAAGGCTGCCGAGAAAGAAAAGGTGGAAACGGAAAAAAAAGAAACATTACCTGTTCCTGCAGATGAAAGAATTAATTATAAAATACAGATTTTTGCATCCAGTGATAAAGAATCTTCCCTATATGAAGCAAATAAACTGCCTGCAGAATTATCTCTGAACGAAGAGATTATAAATGAAGATAATTTATGGAAGGTGCAGGTTGGCTCATTTATTGAAAGAAAAGAAGCCGAGGTATATAGAGAAAAATTAAAAAGTCTTGGATGGAAGGATGCTTTTATTGTCGATATAACAGGAAAATATTTTTCGGTAAGTAAAGACGATGAGAAGGTATCGATTTATAACTATTTAAGTGTCCAGGTATTGGCATCAGAAAATAGGGCGGAAGCAAGGTCATTAATGAAAAACCTGATTGACCTCAAGTTTGAAAATACATATATTGTTTTTGAAAAAAACTTGTGGAAAGTGAGAGTGGGAAGATTTGGTAAAAGAGTTGATGTTGAGAGATGTATGAGCAAGCTGAAGAATATTGGATTCAAAGATTGCTGGATAGTTGAAACAAGTGGGCAGTAGCTTTCATAAAAATTCAGAAATCCCCTGCCAAAAAGTAATTAAGAATTTTCCCCTTTTCCAAAGGGGGACGAAGGGGGATTTATTTAAACAATAAAGTACAGCTCAATATTTAATAAAATATAGAATCATCACACTAACCTGATTACTTAATATAATAGCTTTTCAAAGACGACTAAATAAAAATAATAAACATTAGGAACCTTTTTAAACTTTATTTTGTTTTAGTGATAAAAGGTTCCACCTCCTTTGTTTAAAAAAAAACGAGGTGGCAGAAAGTGAGCAGCAAATCAGGGAATAACAATAGAGAAAAATTCGGAAAAGAAGCTTCAATGCATATAGATTCATTATATAATTATTCTTTGAGTCTGACCAGAAATCCGGATGATGCAAAAGACCTTGTCCAGGAAACCTTCTTCAAAGCATATAAGTTTTTTCACCAATTTCAGGAAGGCACGAGTATTAAAGCATGGCTCTTTAGGATATTAAAGAATACTTTTATAAATTTATACAGAAAACGTGTTAGAGAACCTGAAATGGTAAATTATGAAAATGTAGAACCTTTTATTGACCTTTTAAAAGACGATAAAGGAGATATTTCAATAGTAGCAGAAGATAATATTTTAAATAAATATCTAAGTGATGAAATATCTTCTGCCATAAATAACCTCCCCGATGATTTTAAAATGGTAGTATTATTATCCGACCTTGAAGGATTTTCATATAAGGAAATAGCCGATATAATGGATTGTCCCATCGGTACTGTGCGCTCAAGGTTAGCAAGGGGCAGAAGAATGTTACAAAAAAATCTTTTGGATTATGCATTAAATGAAGGTATTATTAAAGGAAAATAAAAATGAACTGCATTGAATGTCAAGAAAACATTACTCCGTATATCGATAATGAACTCGATGGAAAAACAGAAAAAGAAGTCAAGAGTCATTTTGATATATGTGAGAAATGCAGAAATTATTACAAAGCAGAGTCTCAAATAAAACTATCCGTCAAAAATCATTTCAAAAAAGTTTCTGCACCGGATGATTTAAAAGAGAATATCACAAGAAGTTTTGATGCTTCTTTGAATAAGAATTCTGTTTCCCGGACAAGGTTTTTATCATCCCTTCAGCCGTTTTATGGATTTGCAGCTGCTGCCGTCTTGTTAATTGCACTTGTCTCAATATTAATGATTAAACCATGGCAGGGAAAAACAATCGAAATTTCTCAAATTCATCTGCCTGATGATTTTGTGTATGTTTCTAAAAATGAAAACAAAATTACTATTGAAGGAGAAGTTGTTTGTCTTTGCTGTGAAATGCATAAAAAGGGTGCTCACGCAGCATGCAAAAAATATGGTCATACTTACGGAATAAAAGCAGATAACGGTGTCTACTGGACGATTATGAAAAATGATAAAGGAGCAGACATAATCGACCACAAAGAACTTGTCGGAACCAGAATCCGACTAACAGGATGGTTCTATCTTGACTATAATTATATTGACCTTGACAGATTTGAACCCGTAGTATATGCACGGTCTAATTCGAATTCTCTTGCTTTGAATGAATAGTTTCCCCCGATTCATTATTAGGCGGGCATTAAATTTTTTGGAATGAAATCTTCTATAAATACTCAATCTTTTTCTGCAGATTTTCGACAACATCTCTTAATTTTGGCTCATCTTCTATTTTCGCTTCAACGGTTTTTAAAGCATGTATTACTGTCGAATGGTCTTTGCCGCCGTGTAGCAGACCGATTGTTTTAAGAGAATTACTTGTAATTTTTTTCGACAGGTACATAGAAAGCATCCTTGCATTTGCCACTTCCTGTTTCCTCGTTTTCGCTCGCAGTAAATCTACCGGCAAATCGTAATATTGACTCACTACCTTCTGTATATTTTCAATGCTGATATTTATTGATATGGGCTTGGCAATATCTTTCAGTATTTGTCTTGTTAATTCAGTAGAAAGAATTTTATCGGTTAAGGAAGCATATGCAAGAAGTTTTATAAGTGCTCCCTCAAGTTCTCTAATATTGGAAGTAATGTGATTAGCAATAAATTCCGCAATCTCCTGGTCAAGACCTATTCCTTCTTCTTCGGCTTTCTTATGTAAAATAGCTATTCTTGTTTCAAGGTCAGGAGGCTGAATATCTACCACCAGACCCGATTGAAATCTTGATACGAGTCTCTCTTCCAAACCTTTTAATTCTGAAGGAGGTCTGTCGCATGATAATACAATCTGTTTATTTTGATGATGAAGTGTATTGAAGGTATGGAAAAATTCCTCCTGCGTTCGCTCTTTATCGATAAAAAATTGAACATCATCAACCAAAATAAGGTCTATTGAACGATAAATCTCAGAAAATTTATTCGTGCTGCTGTTTTTTATTGCATTAATAAAATCTATTGTAAACTTTTCAGATGATACATATAAAATCTTATTTGTAGTTCTCTCAATTTGTGCGAAGTTTCCAATTGCCTGAATCAAATGAGTTTTTCCCAGACCAACTCCACCATAAACTAAAAGAGGATTATAACTGGTTTTCCCCGGAGATTCTGCCACTGCAAGAGAAGCCGCTTTCGCAAACTGATTGCTCGAACCCTCAATAAAACTGTCGAAGGTGTATCTCTTATTCAGCTGAGTTTCATTATCGGGTATTCTGAATTTCTCTCTAATTGTCTCTGTCGGTTGATATTCGCCATTATCTTTATTTTCAATAACATATTTCAGTCTTAGCTCTTCACCCGTAGTTTCATATAAAACTTTTTGTATAAGCTCAGAATAATGTTCCTCTATCCATTCATAAAAAAATTGGTTTGGCACCTGAATTAAAAGAATGCTGTCTTCCAATTTTAATGGTACTATTGGATTAAACCATGTCTTAAAACTCTGACTTGGAATATTACTCTGTATTATCTCTTTACATTCTGACCAGATTAATTCTAACTCTCGCATTGATTTTAACCTATGTTAATTATTGCTTTAAGTATGTTAATTTCTTACACGATAAATTATCTGAAATGTATATCTGCTCTATTTACCGTTCAATACTGAAATAAGATGAATTTTTACTCTTAATAAATCGTAAATCTCGTTGAGTCTTATAGATATATAAGCAAAACTTGAGAACAATTTTTCTGTTAAAAAACGCCTGTTTTAAAATTTTTTATTAAAAACTTATCAACATAAAAATAATAATCCCCTCAGGCATAATTTTGACAACAATTTTTTATCAAAATTTGAATAAAAATTATCAACAGTTTTAATGATTAAAGAGCGGATTCACTAAATCGTGAATATACAAGACGCTAATACTCATTTCCCCTGATTTTTTACACATATTTTATAATTGGGAAAGTCATAAGTACAATAATTATAAAGGAAGGGTTTTTTTAACAAAAGTTATCCACATTTTATTAACATATATTTCTGGTCTTTTTTCCTACTTCAAAATATATATCAGGTATTAAAAGTCAAGGAAAAAAAATTAAAAATTTTAATACTCAAGTTTTTAAAGAGTTTACTTTTTGTCTATTTATTCATATATTAATCAATTAATATTTTTTTTAATTTTTCAGTAAAAAATATATGGCGTAAGTTGCGGAAATTATTAAAATTAAAAAAGAATAATGTTTTTGAAGTTTTTGGTTGGTCGATGTATGACTTTGCAAATTCTGCATTTGCGACCACAATACTTGCCGTGATTTTTAACGCCTACTTCGTAGATAAGGTAGCCGGCGGGAAAGAAGGGGTAGATATTAGTTTGTTATTATTTAAAATACATCTCCCCGGTTCTTCTTTATATAGTTTTATCTTATCTATTTCAATGTTTATAGTAGCTGTCTCGGGTCCTCTGCTTGGGGCAATTGCCGATTTTTCAGCTTCAAAGAAAAAATTTCTATTTATTTATTGCTATTCAGGTTGTTTATTTACAGCACTTTTATACTTTGTCAGGGAAGGTGATTATATCCTCGGTTCGATTATTTTTATTCTGGCATGCATCGGATTTGAAGGCGGAAATATATTTTATAATGCCTTTATTTCAGAAATTGCTGATAAATCTGATATGGGAAAAGTCTCCGGTCTTGGATGGGCTGTCGGATATATCGGCGGTGGTGCCTGCCTGATGTTAAATCTGATTATGCTGAAATTCCCTCATTTTTTGGGATTTTCAAAGGATTATTTTTCCGTCCAGAGCTGTTTCATATCCGTCGCAGTCTGGTGGGCTCTGTTCTCTATACCCGTATTCTTGCTGGTGAAGGAACAAGTACAAAAATCCAAACTCCCGGATGGAAAATCATATTTTAATATAGGAATTGGCAGATTAAAAAGCACCTTTAAAAAAATAAAAAATTATAAAGAGCTTGTAAAGTTTCTGACAGCATTCTTAATATATAATGACGGAATACAGACGGTAATAGTAATGGCTTCTATTTTTGGTGCGCAGGTGTTGGGAATGAATAATACCGAACGTATCATCTATTTTTTAGCCATACAGGGAACCGCTGTTGTGGGTTCAATGTTTTTTGGATATCTGGCTGATAAAATCAATAATAAAAAGACTATTTTGATAACCCTGTTTGTCTGGTGTCTGATTGTTATATGGGCTTATTTTCTTGGAATATTTCTGAAGCCGATTTATGAATTCTGGATAATTGGAATTCTTGCTGGATTGGTTATGGGCGGCAGTCAGGCAGCTTCACGCTCAATGCAGGGCTCATTTACTCCCGAAAAAAACAGTGCCGAATTTTTCGGATTCTATGCAATCGCAGGGAGGTTTGCATCCATCGCTGGACCCATCATATATGGCTCAATTATATGGGCTACGGGAAATTTAAAAACAGGAATCGTTTCTCTTGTTATCTTCTTCGTCGTGGGAAGTATCTTATTAATGTGTGTTAATGAAGAAGAGGGTATTAAACAATCCGAAAATATTATCAGTTAAAATTAATTATAAAATTATATAATCACATATTTTTTGACATTTAGAATTTTATCCCGATTACCAAACGACGAAAAATTAATATAGTCTTTAGGATGTAAAAAATATAAGGAGAAATTAATTATGAAAATTTGTAAATCATTTTTAATCATCTTATTTTCATTGTCTGCAGCAGGTATAAATCTCTTTGGAGAAGAATGGAAAAATGTCCCTGTAAAGATTACCGAGAAATACAATGCCTTAATGGCTTATGATAAGGGATTTGCCAAGAATGTTATGCGGGATTCTCGAGGTGTACGTCTATATGATATTTTTCTGTTGGAAGATGACAGCCCGGGTGCCGGATGGTCGGAAAAGGGATCATTTATTCAGCCAGTCTACGGAAATATTGTAATTAGAAAAGATATATATATATCGGATGCCAGAATGAATTCAGCCCATCTTGTTTTTAATATTCACAAGGTTAGTACCAAACCGTTGAAAATCAGTATTAACGGCAGTGAGATTTCCTATGAAAATGAAAAGATAAGATGGAGAGACCTATCATTTGACCATGCCTGGCTTAAAAAGGGTATGAACACGATTATAATGTCCTGTCCGCAGGGAACCAAAGAGAATTCGTGGCACTTGCAGATTGGCAGAAAAGATGAATTCAAAAGAGGGGGAGGCGACCCTTCTAAAGCCGGTTTAAACTCTTTTGTCAGCACCGACGGAGGAAGAAAATGGAAACGAAATGTATTGGGTGAAACCGGAGATGTCGAAGGAGAATTCTCAATAAGACTGAGTCTTGACAGATATCTGAAAGAAGGCTGGCTTGCAAGCCCGGTAATTGACCTCTGGCGTGACCCCGCAGATGGATTTCTAATCCCGAGTAGCACAGTAGAAGATTTGCGTCTTGATTGCGAAGGGATTATCCCCGAAGGAACAGAAATTATCTGGCAGGCACGCTACGGCAGAGGACCAAACCCGACGGCAGACTACTGGAGCGAATATAAAATCCTCGGTAAAGGAAGCAAATTATCAGTTTCAGTGGGAAATCCCGGCAGAAGATATTTCCAGTGGAAAGCTGTTTTAAAAACCACAGACCCAAGAATTACGCCGGTAGTTCAGGCGGTAACTATGGAACGAAATACTACAAGGATTAACCTTCTGCCGGATAACATATATTTGCTCGATATAGAAAATCCTGAAATTTTATACTCGTCGCTGTATGGCGAATATGAACGATGGGACGAGCCGAAACTCAAAGAACTGCGGGAAAGAGAAAGATTAGACGATATTGTCGCAGGCTCGAAAACTCAGTTTGAGATGATGGTGAAACTCTGTGATTATGTTTCAAAAAGATGGGACTGGATAAATCCTGCAAAACAATATCCCCCGTGGGATGCGATAGATATCTTAGACCGTATTGAAAAAGAAGGCGGTGGCGGTATGTGTATTCATTTTGCAATATTGCTCATACAGGCTTTGGAATCTTACGGTATTCAGGCACGGCTCCAGAACTGTGTCGGTCATGAAGTTGTTGAGGCATGGAGCGATGATTACGGCAAATGGGTGTTTTTCGACCCTATGCAGGGCTCAAATATCTATAACTATTCAAAGAAAAACGGAGAACCGCTCGGCTTCAAAGAACTCCATAAAATATATCTCGATTTATATTATCCCAACCATCCTATTGATTGGGGTAAAGACCCAATAGTATACAGAGAAACACCGCAGGATGCACCGGTAGGTGCGGGAACATTTGACAAAAACTGGCCCCACAGTGAGACATCTGATGATAAGATTATGGGACTGGCAAATGCTGCTTTTATGCGGATGATGCCCCGAAACAACTGGATGCAGCACCATGACCCGTCACCGCTGGCACACGGACTGTCCGGCTGGTATTGGACCGGTTATATAAACTGGTATGATGAAAAAACCCCGAGAATGAGACAGCATAAAACCTATACCGACCGCGAAGCCGATTACTGGCAGACGCTAAACCGAGTGAAAATATATGCGGTTGCCGGCCCGGAAAATGACAGATTATTCTTACGCTTTACAACATTTACACCAAACTTTGATACATATCTTGTTGAAATGGATGAGGGTAAATGGAAGCCAACAACCGAATATTTCCCATGGATACTCCAGTCAGGTCTGAATAAGCTGCGGGTCAGAGTGCGGAACAAGTCCGGGACACTTGGAAAACCAAGCGTGATTAAACTAAATCTTGCAGACCGACCGAATCTGAGAGACAGACCGGATATAAATAAATAATAAAAATATTTTACTCAAGATAGAATTTTATTTATTTTTGATTAATTTAGAATATAGAACTTTGGTAAATTTTGATAAACTCATTATTTTTGGCATTTATATCAAAATTATCAATTGGCGAAATTAATGTATCAACAAATCACTGTCATTCTGAACCCTGTCCTGAACTTGTTTCAGGATCTACTTGATTCAGTATTGTTTCAGAATCGGAATGACAGGCAGTGTTACTGTTATCATAACAAAAGTTACGGTTATGACATAAAAAAATTAACTCTTATAAGATTAAA
>JAUVVT010000371.1 GCA_030604505.1 bacterium
CGTGTCTTGTCGATGCTTATGATGAAGAAGAAGAAAGAGTCGTCTTAAGATTTTCACCGTCAATTGCACCAATAAAAGCAGCTGTCTTCCCGCTGGTCAAAAGAGATGGAATGCCGGAAATTGCAGTTAAAATATATAATAATTTAAAAAAGAGTATAAAAGTATTCTATGATAATTCCGGTTCAATTGGAAGAAGATACAGACGACAGGATGAAGCAGGTACGCCTTTCGCAATAACTGTCGATTCTGAAACACTCGAAAATGATTCTGTTACTTTAAGAGAAAGAGATTCAATGGAGCAGATAAGAATCTCCTTAGATAAAATAGATGAAGTTATTAGAGAAAAGATTAATGAATGATAAGATATTGGAACTTTTATTATAAAAAAATAGTATAATGAAAGATATTATAAATTTTGGAGGTAAAATGCCTGTAAAGACACTCAATATTAGAGAAATAGAAAAAAGGGCAAAAAATCTTTATGAAGCAGTCATAGTAGTTGCTAAACGTGCAAGACAGATTAATATCGATATAAATGAACAGATAAAATCTCATCTGGGAAATATTGAAATAGATGAGGATAACTCTGAAGATGTTATAGACAGAGAGTCTATTATCTCTGAGTTTGACAGAAAAGCTAAACCTACTACACTTGCTATTGAAGAGATGTTAGAAGATAAGTTAAAGGTTAATTATATTGATAATGTTCAGGAGTAAGTTTCATACCTTTGACAAAAAAAAGGAAAGTCTGAAATATCTTGACTTTCCTTTTTTATTTTAATAAGTATTTTTATTTTTAAATTAATTAAAAACAAATATATAATTATACACTAAAAAACAATTTGCCCGTCTATTCTTTTGAATCCATGTTTATTATTGATTATTTTTGAATTAGGATTATTGTTTAAAGTGATCGTTGACTTGCAATTGAGACAATTATAAAGTTTTAGATATTTACCTTCCATTAATGTCTCCTGTTCTCCTGCATATTTAACATATTTATGTTTGCATAAACTCATTTGCCGCCTCCATTAGTTTTTTATCTTGTATAATAATCGTCATACAGCAAAATTTACTTGAGCATTTTTAAATGTTTTTTAAGGTCAATTGTTCATTAATTATATAATTATCAAAATAATTATTAATATTTACAAATATTTAATTATCTAAATCTGTAATATAAAATTAATATTCATTTTCTTAACTTAGAGCCGAACGGCTGTTCGCGCTATTTCGTATGGACAGTCCTCGGATTCTCCTTTTTTAATTTTTCATCTTTTATCCGACCATCTTAAAACAAATATATTAAACCTTTCGGAGCTCTTTAATATTTTTGATTTTACAGATAATGAGAAAATGTTTGAATATCTATAAAATATTATTAAATTAACAGACTAAAATTCAGCTTATATTTTTACAAATTCAGTATCATCATTATTTATTGTTATTAATTAATAAGTATTTACGTATGTCAAAATGGATATTTTTGGATACTTTTATATATTTTAAATTAAACCTTTAGGGGTGTATTATGAGTTCTTGTACAAAAAAAACAAAAAGAATTATCGTTTTCTTAGCGGTGATTTGTTTTATGCATTTTTTAATAATTATTCCAGAAGATTTTAGTTTGGCAGAAAGGCATAACGGTATTTTTAATGTATGTGATTATGGTGCAAAGGGTGATGGAGTTCAATTAAATACAGAGGCGATTCAAACCGCTGTTAATGAATGTGCAAAGACGGGTGGAAGCGTGCTCATTCCGCCGGGCAGATATTTATCCGGTACAATATTTATGAAGAGCAACGTAACATTGCATATTTGTACGGGGGCAATATTGCTGGGAAGTACTAATATTAAAGACTATCCCGAAAAAAGGCCCGAACTCAGGTCTTACACTGACAATTATGTTACTCAGAGCTTAATTTATGGTGAGAACCTGTATAATATAGCGGTTGTTGGTCAAGGGATTATTGACGGTCAGGGAAGTTTTTTTAAACCTCCCTCGAAAGCAAGAGAAGATAGATACAAATATCGCCCCTATATTATTAGGTTTATCAACTGTCAAAATGTTACAGTAGAAAATATTACTCTCCGGAATTCAGCTATGTGGATGCAGCACTATCTGGCATGTGAGCACGTAACCATCAGGAAAATCAAAGTTTATAATCATTGTAACATGAATAATGATATGCTCGATATTGACAGTTGTCGGGATGTGATTATCTCTGACTGTTTTGGTGATTCCGATGACGATGCTCTTACAATTAAAAGCACATTAGGACGTTTATCTGAAAATATTACAATCAACAACTGTGTTGTCAGCAGCCACTGTAATGCAATAAAATGCGGTACAGAATCGCACGGGGGATTCAAGAATATTACTATTTCTAATATTGTTGTCAGACCTTCAAAAGACGACAGCCGTATATATGGGCATAGAAACGGGATAAGCGGCATCTCATTAGAAATAGTTGATGGAGGTATAATGGACGGAGTAACAATTTCCAATATTCGAATTGATGGTCCGAAAGTACCCATATTTATTAGATTGGGAAACAGGGCGAGAACATATAAGAACGGACTGAAAAAGCCGCCGGTTGGAGTCGTACAAAATGTGAATATTAGTCATATTATTGCTTCAGGTGCTGATGCGATTGGTTGTTCCATAACCGGGCTTCCCGGATATCCAGTCAAAAACGTATCGTTAAGCAATATCAGAATTAATTATAAAGGTGGAGGAATCCGTGAAGATGTTTTAAAAGTTGTCCCGGAAAAAGCCGAAGAATATCCCGAGAGCACTATGTTTGGAATACTGCCTGCTTATGGATTTTTCATCCGCCACGCAAGTAAAATATCATTCGATAATATTGACCTAACTTTTGATGAAAAAGACCACCGTCCTGCTTTAATATGTGATGATGTCGAGGGGCTGAGTCTGTCCGGATTTCGTTGCCGAAGGAACTATTGAAAGTGAGTCGCTCATAAGACTCCAGAATGCTCAGGATGTATTTATCCATGGTTCCAAACCACTTAATAATATGAGGTTGTTTTTATCTCTCCGGGGAGAAAAAACCAGGAAAATTTACCTCGGAGATAATGATTTAACGGGTACTAAAAAAGTCTATGAAACGAGTAATGGTGCAAGTAACGAAGCGGTTAAATTATATGGAAATATTAGAAACTGATTGAAATTAATTTTTGGTAGAGCGATTCCTAAATAATAAATCAATAGCATAAACGCACTTTCTCTGTTGGTGACAACACCAACAGAGAGCTGTATTCTAATAAATTCA
>JAUVVT010000444.1 GCA_030604505.1 bacterium
ATATTCATAAAGCAATCGCATTAATTAGAGATTTAGGATTAAAGGTGGGCATTTCATTAAATCCTGACACTCCTATAGAAAAGGTTTTTGATGTGGTAGCCGAAGTTGATTTGATATTGGTGATGTCTGTGTTTCCGGGATTTGGCGGACAGGAATTTATTTCCTCTACTTTAGATAGAGTAAAAGAATTAAAGGAATATGCACAAAAAAATAATGATAATCTGTTAATAGAAGTTGATGGAGGTATCGATACAACAAATATAGGTGTTGTTATCGAAGTAGGAGTAACAGTTTTTGTAGTTGGTTCGACCATTTTCAGCCAGAAGAATATAATGGAGGCAACCAGAAACATCTGTAAACTTTTGGCAACATAATGAATCTAAAATCAGAAGCATATCGTAAATTGATACATTTCTCTTCTTCAATAATACCATTATTTTATGCTTTTACATTCAAAGATCTTACCTTAAAAATTTTAATTCCTTCTGCAATTTTATTTATTATGCTCGATATTATGCGCCTCAGTATTGATTCCGTGAACAAGATTTATATGAGTGTTCTTAAAGATATAGTCAGGATTAAAGAGGGGAAAAGATTCACAAGCGCTACAAATCTTTTAATATCTTCTGTTATTGCAATATTAATATTTGAAAAAAGTATTGCAGTTGCATGTTTGCTTTTCCTCACCGTATCGGATTCGGCTGCAGCATTGGTTGGGAAAAGGTTTGGGAAGGTCAAAATACTTAATAAAACTCTGGAAGGTTCTTTAGCGTTTTTATTTTCTTCATTATTAATCGTATATTTTGTAAAATCACTTAACTTGGTAACGGGCATCTTTGGAGCATTTTCTGCTACTTTTATTGAATTAGTTGTTTTAAATATTGATGACAACCTTTCGATACCTCTGATATCCGGTCTAATTATGCAACTAATCAATTCCTTCTTATTGTAATAGTTTGTAAAAATTATATTTATTATGATAAGATTTTAAAAATCTTGACATATATGAAATTTATCTTTATATTTTAATGTTTTGATTTTTATATATTAAAAGAGCAAATAATGGGATGCTTTTTTAGAAATGAAAATTGAACTGTTACTTGAGAAATTTTTAAATTATATCAGTATTGAGAGAAATCTTTCAAATAATACTGTGATGTCATATAAAAATGACCTTTTGCGGTATGCCGAGTATTTAAATGGAAAAAATATTGAATCATTTGATGATGTAAAACCGGGGATTATTACCTCTTTGTTTAGTATTCTTTATGATTTAGGATTATCTGCAAAGAGTATTTCAAGAAATTTTTCAGCGATAAGTTCATTCCACAAATATGCGTTTAGTATGGGTGCTGCTCGGAAGGATCCAACTGAAAATCTTTTCAGACCAAAGATATCAAGAAAATTTCCTTCCGTACTGGATTATCACGAGGTAGAGAGAATACTTGCCCAGCCTGATGAATCAAAAAAATTCGGATTAAGGGATAAAGCAATGCTTGAACTAATGTATTCCTGTGGATTACGGGTTTCAGAGCTCATTTCAATTAAAGTGAATGATTTAATATTTCAAGAAGGACTAATAAGAGTAATAGGAAAAAGGGATAAGGAGAGATTCATTCCACTGGGAAGAAAAGCGGCAGAAGTGCTTGAAAAATATATAAATAGTGAAAGAATTACTTTGTCAAATGAGCAAAATAGCGGGGGTATTCTATTCTTGAACAGAAACGGGAAGCCCCTTTCGAGAATGGGAGTGTGGAAAATCTTTAAAAAATATTGTGTCCATGCTGATATTAAGAAAGATGTGAGTCCGCATACCTTTAGACATTCTTTTGCAACGCATCTTCTTGAAGGAGGTGCAAACCTGAGGTCAGTGCAGGAGATGCTGGGACATTCTGATATTTCCACCACACAAATTTATACCCATATTGACAGAGAATATCTTATCGAAGTTCATAAAACATTTCACCCCGGTGAAAAATATCTGTAATGTAAAAAAGGAGTAAAATATTGTATCCGGATATAGGAATAAAAATAGTTATATTGTTTTTTTCAATAATTGTGCATGAGTATTTTCACGGATATATTGCATTGAGATGCGGGGACCCGACAGCAAAGTATGCAGGACGGCTGACGTTTAATCCGATTCCACATATTGATATGGTCGGAACGATAATTCTTCCATTATTTCTTGTTCTGTCAAACTCGGCATTTTTATTCGGGTGGGCAAAACCAGTTCCTGTAAATCCATATAATTTCAGAAATCCAGGAATTGATAATGTAAAAGTTTCTGCTGCAGGACCTCTTTCAAATTTTGCTCTTGCAGTAGGATTTGCAGTTCTGATTATCTTGTTTAGTGGAGTTTCTCAGGGCTTGATAATATTATTCCAGTATGGAATATTTATCAATCTTCTGCTAGCCGTTTTCAATCTCATTCCTGTACCACCTTTGGATGGCTCACATATTTTAGAATATTTTTTACCTTATAAGATGAAAATAGAATATAATAAAATCAAACAATATGGTTTTATTATATTATTAATAATTATTATGACTCCTGCCTTTAATATTATAGCAAGTATTGTGTATTTTCTTTATGG
>JAUVVT010000437.1 GCA_030604505.1 bacterium
CGCAATTATTTTTAACCATACCAGCTGCTATATAAGGGACATAAAGCCTGAGCCATGAAAAACCTGACCCTACAGTGGTTAAATCTCTATAATTTTCTATTACCTCCTTGGCAATCGTAATACTCTTCTCAATGTTTTCAAGCGGATGCTCATCGGGTATATATCCCTCTTCAATCGGTGTGTCATAGGGCCGTTCGTGATGAGGATTATAATAAGGATTCCCAATTGCAACATTAATTCCTGGGACACCGAGTTTCTTCAATTTCTCTATAAGTAAAATCGGCTCTGTAAGGTCGGTCTTTAAATAATCATTTTTATCAACTCCAAATCCATAAGGATATGCGTAACCGTCAAATACATTCAGTCTTGATGTAACAATCAGGTCTGACATTTCGGATTTTATCTGTTCTGCAACCTCGAGCAAAAACCGTGTGCGGTTTTCAAAACTCCCGCCATAACGGCTGTCTTTTCTTGTAAACGAACCGAGGAGTTCAATCAAAAGATAACCATGACAGCTTTTGATGTCCACTCCATCAAATCCGGCTTTTTTTGCCAGACGAGCTGCCTCAACAAATTTTTCTTTTAATCTATCAAGTTCATCATCCGTGATAAGCGGGTAATCAGCAGGAAGTTTGTGAGTTTTATCAAGAACGGCGGAGTGCTGTGCTATGATTGGTTCAGGTTTTCCCACAGGTTTGCTGTATCTACCTGAATGAGTCAGTTGAAGTATCATAAGTGGTCTATGTTTGCTTCCCATAGATTCGGCTGCAAGTTCTCTGGAGATATCGGCAAGTTTTTCGAATGAATGAACATTGTTTTTATGAATCCAAAGCTGTCTTGGGTTTGCTCTTCCTTCGTGTACGACAGCAGTTGCCTCAACCCATAAAAGCCCTGCACCTCCCCTGGCAAATCTTTCATATCTCCTGAAAGTCAGGTCGCTTGGGGAACCGTCTGCCCCACTGTCACATCCCTCCATTGGATGAATAGCCAATGCATTAGGACAAATGAATGAGCCATATTTTACGGGCTTTTTTAAAATATCAATATCGGTTTCGTATGGTATATCAAGTTTAAGTTCTTCGATATTTTTCAATAATTCTTCAAAAGTTTTATAATGGAAGTTTTCATGTGCTCCCATAATATTTGGCTCCTCTATTTTTATAATTTTGATTATTTAACCTAACAATATGTTAATTAATTGATTCTATTTCAAGTAATTTTGTAAAAGGATGGCTTAATAGAAACCAAATTATTGTTTATGAGGATACTTGGAATGAATATTTTTTACGGTGCTTTCTCAACAACATACAAAGGTATGTCATTTCCAACATGCTCATTCCGTATATGAGATTTCAGTAACATGCGTGTTTTGAATATCGATGAATTAATATTTGAGTTATTAAATACATTTTTCTCATAAGTAAAAATAAAAACATTGTTACTAATCTGTTTTTTTATCCATTCTTCATCAGTAGGTATGCGACACCACTGAAACTTCCACCCCTCTATATCCGGGTCAATAATAAAGAATGTTTTGAAACCATTTTTATCGATTCTTCTATAAATTGGGGTGCTCCCGCTTAATAGTTCAATAAAATTTCCTTCTGCTATTCTTCCCCTGTGCAGAAAATCAAATTTTTTCTCATACGGAATAATAACAGCGGTGAAATAGTCCAGTCTTTTAATAGGCTCAAAAATTTGTTTATATTGATATGAAATTTCTTTAATTTTTTTGACATTGAAATCATAAAGATAATTTGGAGAAAAAACGATCCAAATTAACATTATCTCCATAAAAATAACCTGTGGCAATGAAAAATTAAAGATCCTGATTCGCAAGTTTGTGCTGTATATATTTTCGAGTCTACGATAAATCTGATATAGAAATATTCCGGTAAAAAGAGAATATGTAGGTACCAGAAAAACATAATACAAACCACCATCTATAAATCCATTCCGCGGCAGTTCAAACAAGACCAAAGGTAAACTGAAGGCTAATCCAAAATACCAGAGATATCTATGAGTCTTATAAGATAAAACAAATCCTGCTACTGCACATGTGACAATCGGAAGAGTAAGAAAATAAATATGAACCCTTAAATATTTAAATATCTGTTCATTAATATATCCTAATTTTAATAGATATCCTTTTCCTGTGCCAGTAGTATAATATTTTATAATAATGCTTAATAGAGGATCATTAGTATATTTAGAAATATCAATATGAATTAATTGATAAAGAAACCATATTAAAGGAATTGCGGTACTTATGAAAAAACCCGATAGAAAAATCAAGTTTGATTTGAGGTTATTTTTTTTAACCAGAAACAGCATTACTGCAGGCAGGACAAATAATGAAGAATGATGCGTTGAAAATGCAATACCAAAGCTTAATCCTGATAATAATAAGTTAGCTTTATTTGGATATTGTAAAAATGCAAAACTTAACAATATAAAGAATAATTGAAGAGGATAAACCTCCTGATAAGTTCCTATACGTATAGAAATTGGAATCAAAAGAAATATTGCAGTACTTAACCAGGTTACTGGTCTGGAAGTATGAATGCGGACTATCAGGAAATAAATAAGACCATTTAAAAGTGTTAAAACAAACGATAACACTGCTATACTTTTAACAGGTTCAAAGAATTTCGTTAAAATAGAACAAATCCATATA
>JAUVVT010000405.1 GCA_030604505.1 bacterium
AATTAATTTATAAGAGCTACAATCATTTCTTTCCCGGTTTCCATTTATGTCTGCAGGCTATGCAGGTTATTTCAAAACTACCTCCATTTCTAAAACCACTTGCAAGACCTTCTGTTGCAAAGAGAATTTTCAATATAAATGAAACCATCCATCCAAAAATTCCTTTATTAGGTTTTAATTGCATGCCGCCGCATTTTGGGCATTTAACCGGTTTGCCTTCTGCCATTATTCCAAGTCCTTTTAAAATGTTTTCGGATTTTTAGGGTATTTTTCAAAAAAATAGACAAGTATAACCGTAAAAACTGATACTTTTTTCAATTTAAATGAGCTATTCTTGTATATTTATTTTTAACCTTTTTTGCAAGGTCAGAACAATATTATGTCCTTGCATATAAATAAAAATAGAGGATAAAAAACTGAATCTGTTTTGTTCGGCTGCTGATTTATTTTTTACTCATTTATCCACTTCGGTAGATATTCAATCCAGCCATTTCTCGTCTCTCCGGGCTTTAAAACTAAAAGATGAGCAATATCTTTATAACCCTTTTCATGCATATTATGTGCATCCGTAGAACAGGTCTGATTTTCTATGCAGAAGAAATTTTTGGTAGGAGGAGTGTAAACTACTAAATTTTTAAAATCTTCACTTGCTTTAAATGTAACCTGAAGATTTATTATATCATAAATTAATCTTACTTTAGTTTTCGGTGTTACTCCGAAATATACATTATCGAGGTCCAGTTTATCGAGCGATGTCGGTTTTGTAATATCCTGTGGGGTGCCCTTAATATCAAACAAATTACCTGTCGGAAGTAAATTTATTGATTCAAAAGCTTGCTTGACCTGTGCCTGTATTCTATTATCCTTCCTTTCTCCAACGGTTACAAAGTATGGATGGAGCGCAAATCCATAAGGGAGCGGTTTTTCACTCTGGTTCTCCACTTCATACTCAAACCTGATTTTATCCTGCATAAGTGTGAAATTCAGTCGAATTGTATTTTCAAACGGAAAAGAAGGAAAGAATTTACAATCTTTTCCGATAGTCAAGTGCGTTTTTAAAGTAACACCTGTTTCATTAACAACCGGTTCTTCAAATTCCCATGCTTCGTCATAAACCAGCCCGTGCAGGTAACGGTCTTTACCATCCTTGACCTGATGAATTTCTTCTCCATTAAATGTATATTTGCAGCTCCTTACCCTGTTTGGTGTAGGATAGAGAACGGGCGTTCCTGAGTGAACGGTTCTTAAATTTCTGATAGACTCGGGCGGGGGCATAATTTCGTATTCACCGACCTTAAAAGAAAAAAGATTGTTCCCGCCCTCAGGACAAATCTTGACACTTTTATTCTGTATTGGATCATCCGTATCAGTATAACTTAATGTTATAATATTCCATCCGGTCTCTGAATCTTTTTCAATATTATACGAAAAAAGATTTTTATTATTCATCTGACCCTCACAAAAATTATTAAAAATTGTTACAATTGTTAATAGAAATATTATACAAACGATTTCAGTGTGTTTCATTTATAAAAACTCTATTTTAAAAATATTTAATTAATAAAAAATCTAATCAAAGAGCAATTTTTCCACTAAATCACAGAGAATATGTCCGATGGTAAAATGCCCTTCCTGAATTCTGCAGACATTTTCGGATGGGATTATAATATCAATATCGCTCATTCCTTTTGCTTTTCCGCCCTCACCTCCCAGCAAGCCAATAGTTTTAACTTTCATTTCTTTGGCTTTTTCCATGGCATTTATAACATTCTGTGAATTTCCGCTTGTACTATATCCAATTAAGACGTCCCCTTCATCTCCGTGAGCTTCAACCTGTCTTGAAAAAATATATTCATATCCAAAATCATTTGAACAGGCAGTAATAACCGAGGTATCGGTAGTCAGTGCAATTGCGGGAAGTGCTTTTCTATTCCTTTCGGATGTGAGCCTCACAACTAATTCTCCGGCAATATGCTGACAATCGGCAGCACTCCCGCCGTTCCCACACAACATCACCTTATTGCCGTCTTTTAGACTCTCAGCAATCATCTCAGCTGCGCCGATAATATCTTCAGTGCATTGTTCTGCTATACTCATTTTTAAATTAGCACTTTCAACAAGTGTTGAACCAATTATTTTTTTAATATCATCTTTTTCCACTTTAATCTTCCTTATTTGTAATGAATAGCTTCGGAAAATTCTTTAATTAAGTTATTTCCCCCTAATTTTTCAAAAAGGCTTCCGACAACTACGATAGAAGCTCCTGAATCGACTTTCCTTTTTGCTGTTTCGGGATTTTTTATGCCACCGCCTACCATAATCGGGAGTGATACAAATTTTCTTATTTCAGAGATAAATATATCAGGAACAGCGCGTTCGGCACCGCTGCCTGCTTCAAGATATATTAGTTTCATTCCCATATATTCCGCTGCAAGGGCGTGTGCTTTTGCTATTTCCGGTTTATCCGCCGGAATTGGTTTTGTGTTGCTCATAAACTCAACAGCCGAAGTATGTCCTGATTCAATGAGCATATACCCGGTAGATATCGGCTCGATTCCAGCCGATTTTATCACGGGCGCTGCTATAACATGGTCTCCAAAAAGATGATTTGGATTTCTTCCGCTTATTAAAGAAATAAATAATACAGCATCAGCATCAGGAGATATCTGCATAGGACTGCCAGGGAAAATTATTACAGGTATCTCAAGGACCCGCTTTAAATCCTTTATCATCTTGCTGAATGTATTATTTATCAAAATACTGGAACCGACAAGAACAGCATCCGCACCGTCATTCTGACAATACTCCGCAAGCTCAAGATATTCTTTTTCTTCCAAACGGTCAGGGTCAATTAAAACAAAAAACGCCGCACCCTTTTCATCAATAGTCCTTAATATCTTGTTATATGTTACCATAATTAAAATTTTTTATTTTCACTTTTTTTTGAAAAAGAAGCAAGCAGACACCTTTTTTGGAAAAAAGGTGTCCCAAA
>JAUVVT010000284.1 GCA_030604505.1 bacterium
ATATACTTGGACTTCGTTGTATCGGTTACCTTGAGAATTGAATTTGTAATATTAATTTCAAAATTGTAAAATTGGCAGAATTAAATAGGAATAAAATATATGTTAAAAAAAATTGTATTTCTTTTATCTTTCTTGATATTGATATCCGGATGCAGTATGAATAAGATTGCTGTTAATGCAACCGGCTCGATAATTGAATATGGAATTGAAGCTCTGGCGGAGGAGAGTGACTTGATTTTTGCCAGGGAATCTGCACCGGCCAATCTAAAACTTCTCGAGGGTTTAATTAAAGCCAACCCGGAAAGTGATAAGCTGCTTTTATCCGCATCGAGGGGATTTGCTTCTTATTCCCTTGCTTTCATTGAGGATGAGGATAAAGAAAGGGCAAAATATTTTTATATGAAGGGGAAAAATTACGGATTAAGGATTTTAAAGAAAAATGAGCAGTTCAATGAAGCTTTGAATAAGGATGTTGATTCTTTTAATCAAGCTCTTAAGTTATTTGCAGGAGATGATGTTCCTGCTCTGTTCTGGAGTGGTTTCAGCTGGGGAAGCTGGATAAATTTAAATCTCGATTCTCCGGAGGCACTGGTGGAACTTCCAAAGGTTGAATCCATTATGCGGCGTGTTTTGGAGCTTGATGAGACTTATTATTACGGTGGTGCGCATATGTTTTTTGGTACAGCTTATGGTTTTAGACCGCCGATGCTTGGAGGAAATCTGGAAAAGGCAAGAGAACACTTCGAAAAAGCAAGAGAGATAGCTGACGGTAAATTTCTCCTCAATTACGTTTATAAAGCGAGATATTATGCTGTTCCCGTTCAGGACAGGAATCTTTTTGAAGGAATACTGCAGAAAGTAATTTTGGCTCCTCCTGATATACTGCCTGAACAGCGGCTTGTTAATGAGATAGCAAAACTTAAAGCAAAAAAAATGTTGTCTCAGGTAGATGAATATTTTTAAAACGTATTTACTATACTTATAAAAATGCAAATATAAAGGGTGATAATGTGAAGGTAAAGATATTTTCAATCATTGTATTTTTGGTTGTTTGTTTTCAAATTGTTGTCAAGGGTGCGGAATTTGAAATAAAATTTTCTACTCTTTCACCTGAAGGCACCGCCTGGATGAATGTGATGAATGACATGAATGATGATATGAAGAAATCTACAAATAATCGTTTGAGATTTAAAATATATGCAGGGGGTGTTTTGGGTGACGAGCTGGATGTATTGAGAAAAATACGGTTTGGTCAGGTGCACTCTGCAGGATTTACAGGCGTTGGTTTGGGTAAGATTCTTCCTGAATTGAGGATTCTTGAACTCCCGTTTTTATTTAAGAATTATGGTGAAATAGATTATATTACTGAAAGGTTTTTCGGCCACTTTGCAGAAGCTTTTGAAAAAAAGGATTTTATTCTTTTGGGCTGGGCAGAGGTGGGATTTGTTCATGTGTTCACAAAAACTCCGATAAAAAATTTTAAAGATATAAAAAAGCTTAACAGGATGTGGGTTTGGGAAGGGGATCCGCTCGCTGAAGCCACGTTCAGTTCATTTGGAGTAAATCCTGTGCAGCTTCCGGTCATCGATGTTCTTACCTCGCTGCAGACCGGTCTGATTGACGGGGTTTATGCTTCACCATTAGCGGCAATAACTATGCAGTGGTTTACAAAGGTGAAATATATGATGTCAGAGCCGATGACGGACGCTACGGGAGCTATTCTTATTTCTAAAAGGTATTATGATAGAATGCCTGAGGATTTGCAGAATATTCTGAAAAACAGATGCAAAAATTATATGCGCAAACTTGTTATCCGTTCGAGAGAAGATAACAAAAAATCAATAGAGATTCTGAAAAATAATGGGATTGAGATAATAGAACCGACTGATGAGATTAAAAAAGAGTTTGAAAGAATCGGTGTGGAGGTGAGAGAAAAACTTACCGGGAAGTTATATTCAAAAAAATTCCTCAATGAAATATTAACCGCCCTTAAAGAATTCAGAGAAAAATAAGACACCTTTTTTGAAAAAAAAGGTGTCCCATCCGCAAAGCGAATCCGCTTGGGCGGAAAAAATTTTTACTTAAATTTTCCCTCGCACAAGAAGAAATTTATAGATAAGTTTCTTTGCTTACTTTCTTTTCCAAAGAAAGTAAGTGGGATAAAGAAGATATGATAGATAAGTTTTTAAAATCATTAAAGAGTGTTGATGACCTGTTGGAAAAGGTTGAGAAGACTGTATTGATAGGTGTTTTATCTTTGGTAATAGGGCTGTCATTTCTTCAGGTGATTTTGAGAAATTTTTTTGGCGGAGGGTTCATCTGGGGAGATGTATTTTTGAGACATATGGTTTTGTGGCTTGGTTTAATAGGTGCATCTATTGCGACAAAAGAAAACCGTCATATAAATATTGATATTGTTTCAAGGATACTCAAAGATAAAAGCAAATCTATAATAAATATTTTGATAAACCTTGTTTCTGCATATATCTGTTGGCTTTTATTAAAAGCATCAATAAGCTTTGTCTCTGCGGAAAAGGAGTTTGGGTCAACAATTTTTGCAGATACTCCTGTATGGATATTCCAGAGCATATTTCCTGTTGCATTTTCTATTATGGTATTTAGATTTGTTTTGAACGTTTTTAATAATTTTAAAAGTTTAATAAAATAGCACAATAATGTTAATACTTGGGATAAGTTTAATAGCACTTGCTTTTCTTGGGACACCGCTGTTTGTAGTGATAGGGGGTGCGGCACTTTTGGGATTTCACTCCATCGGTCTTGACCCGATTCTTGTTATAAATGAAATATATACCAAGATAAGCGGTAATTCCATTCTGTTGGCTATACCCCTATTTACGTTTGCCGGATACATTCTTGCAGAGAGCGGTACACCAAACAGACTTATAAACTTATCCAAGGCATTTCTGGGGTGGGTGTCCGGTGGAGTTGCAATAGTAGCTCTTGTTTCCTGTGCAATTTTTACCGCTTTTACCGGGGCATCCGGAGTAACAATAATCGCTCTCGGAGGTCTGCTTTATACCGTCCTCAGAAATGAAGAATATCCGGAAATGTTTACTCTCGGTCTTCTTACGTCATCGGGGAGTTTAGGGGTTTTGTTTCCGCCGAGTCTTGCTATCATTCTTTATGGAATAATCTCCGGGACATCGATTGATAAATTGTTTATTGCCGGTATAGTTCCCGGGATTTTACTAATTATAATGCTTTCTGTTTACAGCATAAAGAAAGGTTCAAAAGCTCATGTATCTGTCACAAAGTTTTCATTCAAAGATGTTCTTAAATCTTTAAAAGAATCAATATGGGAGGTTCCTCTTCCAATTATTGTAATTGGAGGTATATACACAGGATTTTTTACTGCAACCGAGGCAGCCTCGATTGCTGCTTTTTATGTATTGGTTGCAGAAGTGTTTCTTTATCGGGAATTGAACCTTTTTAGAGATATTCCAAGAATTATGCGGGAAAGTATGATACTTGTGGGTGGAATACTTATAATATTGGGCTCGGCTTTGGGCTTGACCAATTATCTTATCGACCAGCAGGTTCCTATGAAAATTCTCGCATTTATGCAGAATTATATCGCGAGTAAATATGCCTTTCTAATATTACTGAATATATTTTTATTAATCGTGGGTTGTTTTATGGATATATTTTCTGCAATAATAGTAGTCGTCCCATTAATAACACATATTGCAGAGGGATTTGGTATTGACCCGGTACATTTAGGGATAATATTTTTATTAAATCTTCAAATCGGATATTCTACTCCACCTGTGGGACTGAATCTTTTTATCGCAAGTTTCAGGTTTAAACAGCCCGTTCTAAAGCTCTATCGGGCAGCTCTTCCGTTCTTACTGATTCTTTTTATAGCTCTTTTAATTGTTACATACATTCCAGATTTAAGTTTATTTTTATTAAGACTATTCTAATCTGCTTTTTTTAAACTAAATTTTTCCTCGTAAGAGGAAAAATTTATTAGTAAGTTTTCTTGCTTACTTCTTTTTCAAAAGAAGTAAGGGGGTGTAATGAAAATAGGGATAACAGGTCTCAGCCAGTCGGGGAAAACTACGATTTTTAATGCGCTTACGGGAGCTCATGCTGCTACGGGTGAATATTATCACGGTGAAGGGAGTGCTAAAGCAAATATATCGGTAGTAAAGTTCCTGACAAAAGACTTGACGATTTACATGAATTATTAAAATCTTCAAAGAAG
>JAUVVT010000168.1 GCA_030604505.1 bacterium
AAGTTCAGGATGACAGGTGGTGGTGCATCAGGATGACAGGTGGTGGTGCATCAGGATGACAGGTGGTGGTGCTACTATACTTAGTCAAAACATCCTTGTCATCATTTACATCCCCTGTTAAACTTATAAAATTAACATTGTCCTTAAAGTAAATTAAACTATTACATTATCGTAAATTCTAACAGAATAGCTACGCCCTCTCTTCATTTTTTTCTATCAAGAGATACCCACTTATACCTTCTGGTAGAAAAAATAATATCCTCATATCAATTAATTAATCTTACTCATCTAAGTTATTCTTATATTCTCTTACCTAACTTTATAAATCATTACTTTTCATTTTTTATTGAACAAAACCTAAGAGGTGTTATATTTGAATTATTAAAGGCCAGATAAAAGAATCTCGTCATTAAGTATAGCAAGTTTGATTTTGTATTTTCCGTTTATGTCAGCTGGTCTCTGTTCTCGTAGATTTTCAGGACAGCATTGATTATGTCATCCATATCATTTTTTGTTCCGAGGAGTTGATTCTGGCTGAAGACAACCATTTCATTGCAGATTTGATTGTTATTGGGGCAGTCATTTTCCTCCCTGTATCTTTTCAATCTTTCTTTTGAGTATAGTTTTCGAAAGGTTTTTGAGTTTATCAGGTTTTCGGTCCATGGTTCTTTATCCAGTCTGAAATTAATATATCCGCTGCAGGGGATACCTTCTGCGCTGAGTGCTTTCAGGAATTTACTCCTGTCAACTCCATTAAAATATTCCTTTTTATATATGAATCCATACTTATAATAGGCGCCCCTTGTTGTGCCGTCGTATAGTTTTTGTGGATAAATTCCCGGGATGTCTTTGAACTTTGATGTCAGGTAGTCTGCGTTGCTGTTTCGTCTGACAGACTGTTTTTCAAGAGTTTCTAATTGAGGGAGTAGAACAGCGCCTTCAAATTCGTTCATTCTATATTTTGGTCCTCCGATATCGGTGGTTCCTTTTCGTGATGTGCCGCGGTTATGGAAGGTGTAACATTTATCCATTATTTCTTCATCATTTCCAATAACAGCCCCGCCCTCTCCACAGGCAAGAACCTTGCTTGCCTGAAAGCTGAAGCATCCGAGAATTCCCATTGTGCCGCACTTTTTGCCTTTATATTCTGCGAGGTGTGCCTGACAGGCGTCTTCTATGACTTTCAGATTATGCTTTTGTGCGATGTTCATAATTTTATCCATATTAACGGGCTGTCCCATTATATGTACAGGCATAATTGCTTTTGTATTTTCATTGATTCTTTCTTCTATTTTGTCCGGGTCAATCTGAAAGGATTCAGGGTCTACGTCGATGATAACCGGCAGTGCAGGGCATATAAGAATAGCCGATATAGAACCGGGGTCGGTGTATGGCGGGACAAGGACTTCATCCCCGCCGCCGATTTCAAGACCTGCCAAGGCGGTGTGTAATGCCTGTGTTCCGGAACCAGTTGCAAGGCAGAATTTTGTACCTATTAATTCTGCGAATTTTTTTTCAAATGTGGGGACGGTACCTGATTTTGATTGAATTCTGCACCATATACCGCTTTTTGTGGTAGTAACTATTGATTTTACTACATTTTCATCTGCAGTGGGCCAGGGGGGGAATTTTTTTGTTCTGACCGGTTCACCACCAAATAAAGCAAGTTTTGCAGATTTTTTGTTGTTGTTTCCACATGCAGCAATTCCGCCGGCAGCAACTGCCGATATGGCTGCTGCTGAAGCTGTTGAAATAAATTTACGCCTGGTTATATCTTTTTTGCTCATTTTTATACCTAATAAACTTATTTTATTAATTTTATTTATTCGTAAGGAAAGTAAGCAATTACACTGTTTATGTCAAGAGTATTGTTTTATTTTTCCACAAAATTTTTCAATTAATTTAAAAAAATATTTGGTATCTGCATTTATTAATTTTTTATAAGTTGTTTTTTTTCTTGACACAAGTTAAATACTACTTTATATTATAATAAAGTCTAATTTACAAGTTTAAAAGATTTTCTTTTCATAGTTTTGTTTGTAAGGGCAAACGTGCGTTTGTTCATACAAGGATGTCATTTAATTGAAATTTTTTGTTAATTAATATTTATTTGTTTTTATGTTTTATTAATAATCATTACAATATAAAATTTCTAAAGACGGGGGACCAAAAAATGGGTAAGCCGAGCTATCAGGAATTAAATAAGCGTTTAAAGGAGCTTCAAAAGATTGAAACTGAGCGTAAGCAAGAAGAGGAAGCAGTAAGGTGGCGCGTAGAATTAATAGAACTGATAAGTATTTTATCGACAACCTTTATAAACCTTTCACCTGATGAAACTGATGAAGAGATAACCAATACTCTGGAATTAGTCGGTAAATTTTCCAACGTTGACCGGAGTTATGTATTTTTATTTTCTGATGACCGAAAAAAGATGAATAATACACATGAATGGTATGCTGAAGGGATTGAACCGCAAACAGAAAAACTTCAGGATTTGCAGTCTAAGTCATTCCCGTGGTGGATGAAGAAACTAAAGAAGTTTGAAAATATATATATCCCCCGGGTTGCTGCTCTTCCACGCAGTGCAAAGGCAGAAAAAGATATACTTTTATCACAGGGTATTCAGTCACTTATTGTCGTTCCCATAGTTTATGACAATAGCCTTGTTGGTTTTCTCGGTTTTGATTCTGTGCGTTCAGAAAAAAGATGGGAGAAAGAGAATATTGCTTTACTGAAAATAATAAGTAACATTTTTGCGAACGCTTTGAAGTGTAAATGGGGGAAAGAGGAGCTGTACCGAACCGAGGAACAATTAAAACAGCACAAAGAGCATCTTGAAGAGAAAGTAAAAGAGAGGACAGCCGAACTAACCGAAGTCAATGAAGAACTCCAAGTTGAAATTAGTGAGCGGAAGCGGGTGGAGGAAGATTTGCGAGAGAGTGAAGAGCGATACCGTCTATTAGCTGAGAATGTTACAGATATTATCTGGAAAACGGATATGAACCTTATGTTTACTTACGTCAGTTCATCTATTAAACGCATACTTGGTTACAGTGTCGAGGAAGCGACCGGCAAGAAAATTGAAGAGATATTGACTTCTGAGTCTTATAAAATTGCCGCAAGGATTTTTGTAGAGGAATTAACCGAAGAAAAGAGAGAGAAAAAGGATTTATTCAGGTCAAGAACAGCGGAGTTTGAAATAATGAGGAAAGATGGGTCTACGGTAATATGTGAAACAAGAATGACTTTCCTTCGCGACCAGAGTGACAATCCTGTGGAAGTTATTGGAGTTACGAGAGATATAAGCGAGCGGAGGAAGACAGAAAGAGAATTAAATATAGTTTACGGTGCAGTTGAGACTTCTCTTAATGCAATATTTGCAGCAGATATTGAAGGTATAGTTACTTATGCTAATCCTGAGGCAGCTAAGTTATGGGGATTCAAGAATACTAAAGCGATGGTCGGTACTAATGTTTTAGATTATTGGACAAAAGAGAGCAAGAAAAAAGCCAAAGAAATAATTAAAATATTATTGAGGAAAAGTTCTTATTCAGGAGAAGAGTTAATCGGGAAAAGAAAAGACGGGACTGAATTTCCTGTTAGAGTTAAATCGTCTATGATAAAAGATAAATCCGGAAATCCGATAAGTATGATAGGTACATTTTACGAAATCGCAAATCACTAAAGGATGTAAATATTTTAAAAGGGTTACAGGATTTTTAAAAATGTTCTTTGGTTTTTATATTTGTATGTATAGATTTAAATATACCGGAACATTGTTTCCTACATTCATTAGTATAAGCATAATTAATGCTGCGATTTTCACGATAAAATTGTCCTAATTACCAGGAACAAAAGGTCCTTCCCTGAAACGATTACTTGGTAAAAGCATCGAACAAAGAAGCCCCGAAGTGTTGTGATTATAAGTCAATTTCCTTGAATATTATTACTTTATTTTTATCATTTAAAAATGGTATTTATGAGATTGTAAATCAATGAAAATTGAAGTTCAAATATCAGATAATAATAATGCGGCTCATCTTTTGGTCATAGTAGATAAAAAAGAAGCAGACATTAAATTGACCGAGGAAGAGCTTCATACTGCGCTGAGTAATAAAGGTATAAATACCGGAATTGATTCTGCTGCTATAAAACAAATTATATCAGATAAGATTTATAACAAACCTGTTTGTGCGGCTAATGGAGTTCCTCCGAAGGCAGTAGAAAACGCCAGGGTAGAGATTTTGAAGAAGCCCAAAAAGAAGAGCGATATAACAGCTCCAAAAACAGATGATGGCGGGGTAGATTATTATTCTCCAAGGGAGGGTTTTTTGGTTTATGTCCGAAAGGGTGATGTTCTTGCAGTAAAATATCCACCAACTGTTGGGGAAACAGGTAAAAATATTTTTGGAGAGACAGTTCCAGGGCTATTGGGCAAAGAAATATCCTTAGAATTGTTTACCGGAAGGAATACAGTCATTAAAAAAAATCAAATTATTGCTGAAGCGGACGGTATTTTGGAACTTGACGGATTGCAAATAAATGTACTGAATGTATACGAGATTTCGGACAATATTGGAAAGAGTACCGGGTCTATTGACATTCCACGTGATTTAAATTGCAAATTAATAGTAAAAGGTGATGTTCAGAGGGGTTATAAAGTTTTCTGTTCAGATCTTTATGTTCAAGGATGTATTGAGAATGCTGTTGTTACAGCAAAAAACCTTGAAGTAAAAGAAGGTATTGTTGGTGTGGGAAAACAGAAGGTGACTGCTGATAATATTCTGGTTGGATATATTAACGGTTCAAGAGAGATTCATGCAAATACAATTATTGTTTTAAGAGAGATAAGCAATGGCGCCAAAGTTTATTCCAATGTTGTGAAGGCGCATACAATTCAGGGAAGCGAAGTTATAGGGAAGGATGCTATTTGGGCAGATTATATAAATGGCAATAATACTATTTTTATTGGAATTGATTATAGGGCAAAACTGGAACAGGATGAACTACACAAAAGGATATTGGCTATGGATAGTCCAATTGAAGAACTAAAAAAGGGGGAATTTCTCAATGCCAAGCGAATGAGAAAACTTGCTGAATTGGCACGTGTAAATCCTAAACATCCAATGCTACGAAAGGAAATTCCTAAAATAAAAGAAGCCAAAGAAAAGCTTGATGATTCGATTAAAAAAAAGATAGAGTTAATAAAGAAAAGAGAAAAAATCGCATCAGAGATATATTCTAAAAGGGAATCTTTTTTATTTGTGCGTTCAAATTTTGGTAAAGACAGTTCGGGAGGATATATTGTAGATCCAAGTATAACTATCAATATCAGGGGGGAGATTGAAAAAATTAATGATATTACACCGGGGGGAATATTTACGCTCGGACCTCATGGGATTTCTCATTCGTTGAAATACAATATAAAAGAGATAAGAAGCAAATTTGATGATTACTTTAACGCATCTAAAGATGCAGCTATTTAGAATTTAAAAGTCACACTAAAAGAACTTGTATTTGAAAAGGAGTAATTATAAATGGAAATAGATGAGAAAAAGAAGCAAGTAATAGAAAAAATTG
>JAUVVT010000307.1 GCA_030604505.1 bacterium
GGATGATTATAACCCGACGGCTGCGCATAAGATATTACGCAATTTATCAACAATAGTAAAAATATTTTAAAAACCTTTTTCATTTTTTATTTCAATTTCTTTGAAAAAAAGACAAAACATAAAAAGTTCCTGAAACAAGCCTGTCCTGGCGACAGGCCAGGGTTCAGGATGACAGCAAAACAACTTGTCATTCCGAATCCTGTCCTGAACTTGTTTCAGGATCTACTTGATTCAGTATTGTTTCGGAATCTATGAAATAATTTATACATTTCTTATTCCTTGCCCCGCAAGGAATAAGAAATAAGTTAAAATTTTTTGGGACACCTTTTTTTTCAAAAAAGGTGTCTTATTTTATTACTGCGATTTTAATAATTTTATGTTCTCTTTTGCCGTCTCCAACCGCCTCAAGAACTGCATTATATACACCGCTCTCGATTCCATCAAGTTTCCATGTTACTTCATTATCAATCAGCGGTTGACCTGTGGTTTGAATTTCATCTACAAGCTCACCGCTTAAATCGTATATCTTAATAAGAATATCAGCCGCATAATTTACAAAATAATGGATAGTAGTAAAATTATCTTCTGTGGGATTCGGATAGTTATAAACCGATTCCTTTACAAGAAGTTTTTCTGTCGGTTGAATTGGCGGTATATATATTTCGGTTACTCTGCTCGAATGTTCTTCATCTTTAAGATAACTCCCCCAGAAAATCTTTTCAGGGTCATACTGCCAGTCGAAATCCCAGACATACAAATAATAGTCATCACTTACAGCAGCAATTTCAATGTCGCCGTCACCGTCCAAATCATCAATTAGCGGGGTAGCCCTTACATTCTCACCTATTGTCAGGGGAAATCCATCAATAATACCGCCATCAGGAGTAAAAGCCATTATAATTCCACTGCCTGTTCCGGTTATTATTTCGGGCTTATTGTCCCCGTTTATATCCCCAACAAGAGTCTGGCACCTCTCACCGGGATTAATTTCTTCCCATTCAACCTCAACCGGAAAATTATTCACAGGTGTAGCATTATAATTATAAGCATGAAGACATTTCTCACTCCTGATCAATATCTCTAAATACCCGTCACCATCAATATCACCTAATGACGGCGGAGAAATAAAAGGAAAATCTTCTTTGATTGTATATCCAAGTTGAGGAGAAAATATTGCCCCGATATACTCAACATTTAATATTAATATGCTTCCAATAGAATCAGCAATCACTACTTCTTGAGTTCCATCCCTGTTAAGGTCACCCGATCCAGGTGGAAATGGATTTGAAATAGGATATATAGATTCTCCGGTAGTTCCATCTGTTATCATTAACCTAATTATATCTCCCGATGAAGAAACTGCAACAATATTTCCTTCCACTGAACCATCTTTGACATAACAAACTGTCTTTATATCCGAATTGGAAACACTAAACGTTTTCATCATTCCTGAAAATATATCGACGAAAATTATATCCCCTTTAGCATTTCCAAAAACAATTCCAAGCTTATTATCATCTGTCCTAAATGCTGTCATTTCGGAAGTTGGAACTGTATTTGTGCTCACTCGGAAAAGCAAATCTGCCCTCCCGTTATTGTCATTATCAACGGCTCCCCATACATATAACTCGCCGTCATCCGATATAACGGCAACATCTTTTTTCCCGTCATTATCGAAGTCAGCCGCTAACGGAGACATCGAAACCTCTTTACTAATCTGTGCAAAAACAGCAATCTTCTTACTGACTCTGTTCCCATACATATCGATATAAACTGAAGAATCATCGTTTGCAATAACAGTACTCCCGTCTTCTCCGTTCCAGGCAAATATATCTCCGCTTTTATTTACTGCAATTATCTCCGCCTTGCCGTCACCGTCAATATCGGCAGAATACGGCGAAAGGCAGATTGATTTTCCCCCGGTAAAAGCCGGAAAACCCTCCTGAGAAAACCTCTTCTCAATGGTAAAAGTCATCACATTGCCGGTATCACTTATCGAAGTTATATAAATATGGCTGTTCGCACCGTCATTCGATTCACTTGAAGGATTCGTAAACGGCGTAAAGGCATCATTATTTCCCCTGAAGAACGCATCGAAAAGTATTCCGTTTGAAGGCGTGGGAAATCCCGGAAGTATCCAGTCGAAAACCTCACCTATATCCTGTGAACCGTCAGCTTCTTCGAGGTATATGCCCTTTCTATCCTGTTCAGTATTTATCTTGTTCTCTTCTAATTTATTCTTTATAATCCGTTCATCAATATGCCAGATAAGCAGCCCCGGTCCGGGTATATCGGCATCATACTCATCCGCTTCAATTACAACCCCTCCCGGACTCTTGGTAATATTTATACCGTTTCCGTAATAATCGGGCCTTCTGTTCTCTATCAAATAGTATTCCTCAGAAGTAATATTTATCTTATATATTTTTCTCGGGTCATCCGACAAAGAAGAATGAACCTCCAAATCTGTACCGCTTTCAACTTCTATCGGTTTTTCCCAGCCCAAAAACACTTTGCTCCACGCACAGGGTTCGGCGGGAATAAGCCCGCTGTAATTTCCGAAACCCATATCCATCACCCCCCACTGCCCAATTCCGGCTCTCCCGGTCTCCGTATTGAAAAGACTCGGTAATCCCAACTGATGACCAAACTGATGTGCTGTTATACCGTTCATACCTATCTCAACCCCTTCATCTATCCGGTTCTCCGTCTCTGGAAGAATAATTCCGTCTTTGATGAAGAACTGCCCTTCGTTGACAGGTATACCTTTATATGCAGAACTATTGTTCCCCAAATTAGAAATCAGGTCATTAAAACTTAAAAAAACAGAAGGTATATCGTTCGGATATGGGTCATAGTATGGATTTACCGAAAAATCCGCCCCGACACCTGCATGAAAAACCATAAAACTTTTGTACTCGGAAAAATCTATCGCCGGGTCTCTATCAGCCTCAAGAAAAGAATCACTCAATAATTCACATAACCTTGCATTCAATTCCTCTTTTGTTGTATTGGGGCTGTAATATTTCATCTCCTTTGAGAGCTTATAACTTTCATTTAAACCTTCAGGAAATACTTTATAACTTATATTAATTCTCCCGCTGGAAACCTTATAATAATATCTTTTTAAAGCTTCTAAATGGTCTTCAAAAAAGGTGCGGTTGTGTGGTGGAGGGTCAATATGCACCGACGTATCGGATGCAAGTTCAAACAAACCAACCCCATGAGCTGTATCAATAGAATCCTCTTTAAATTCTACCCTTATCGCCAAAATATTTATATCGGCAGCACCCATGCCGCCCTGAAACAAACCCAACCTGTCATCTTGAAACAAACCCAACTTGTCATCTTGAAACAAACCCAATCTGTTATCTTGAAACAAACCCAACCTGTCATCCTGAACTTGTTTCAGGATCTTTTCATCCCGTCCATTAACAGAATTATTATCAAAACCTTGAATATTATTACCACTGCTTTTATGCAAATTAATAAAAAATTTATTCTCAGAAGAATATGATTTACCCGGTAACAACAGCAGTAAACATACAATTATTAACGTTTTATTTATCATAGGGTTAATTACAGTCATAAAGTGGCTATATAGTTTAAAACAACTTTGGCAATAGAACAAAATTCTAAAGATTCCGAAACAAGTTCGGAATGACAAATATAGTTATTGTAATTCAGGAAGCACCTCTACTACTTTAAAACACTCGAACTCCAAATAGTACCCTGTCATCCTGAAACAACCCCAACCTGTCATCCTGAAGCAATCCCAACCTGTCATCCTGAAGCAATCCCAACCTGTCATCCTGAACTTGTTTCAGGATCTTTTTATGCATTCCCAAAATAAAGCAACCATTACAGTACTGCTGTCAAATCTTATAAAAATTTGCCAGGGCTCTGTTTTTTA
>JAUVVT010000424.1 GCA_030604505.1 bacterium
ACACGTCAGTGTGCTCCAAGCTTAAGGAGATTATATGAAGCAGTTCCTAACCCTAAATTAGTGTTTGCAATCGGCTCTTGCCCAATAGGTGGTTCAGTTTTTTATGACCTTTATAGTTCTTATGGAGGTGCAGATAAAATAATACCGGTAAATTACTACATACCTGGTTGTCCCCCCAGACCAGAAGCAGTACTTTATGGTGTTGCTGTTGCTTTAGGTATTGTTCCAAAAAAGGTGGAAAAAACTGTTTTGAAGCACTTTCCGGAAGGGTATGAAATAAAATAGATATTTTATTATACCATCATTATTTATTATATTTAAGATGGTGAAAGCATTTATGCTTTCACCATCTTTTTATTTTTCTGAAGTAAAAAATCTTTCAGGTCATTTTCAAATGGTTTAAGTGCTCTTTCGAGGAGTCCATGAATTTTTGCTATTAATATGCCATAATTTACAATTGGTACTTTATTTTTGTTTGCAATATCAATTCTTCTTAAGATTTCTCTTCTGTTTAACATGCATCCACCACAGTGTATAATAAGTTTATATTGTGAAACGTCTTCGGGAAAATCTTCTCCGACTGTCCAATTTATATTCAACTCTTCACCAACATTTTCTTTAAGCCATCTGGGTATTTTAATCCTTCCTATATCATCTTTTTGGGGATGATGGGTGCAGGCTTCAGCAATCAATATATTATCTCCCGGTTTCAGTTTATCCACTGCTTCTGCGCCCTCGCTTAATTTTTTTATATCACCCCGATATCGTGCAAAGGCAACCGAAAATGAAGTCATTAATATATCTTCTGGAGTTGTTTTTGCAACGATTTCGAAGACTTGAGAATCGGTAATTACAAGTTTTGGCTTTTTTTTAAGGTTAAGAAGCGCCTGTTTAAGTTCTGTTTCTTTGACGACAATAGAAAGTCCTTGGTGGTCAAGAATATCTCTTAACACCTGAACTTGAGGTAGAATCAGCCTTCCTTTAGGTGCTGCGCTGTCAATCGGTGTAACGAGAATGACTGAATCTCCAGGTCCGATTAGGTCTCCAATTATTGTAGAAGGTCCTGTATCCACCGGTGAAATTTTAGCAAGATATTCTCTGAGATATTTTATTCCCTCACCGGTTACAGAACTGATAAATAAAGGAGGATGCGGAAGATTTAATTCCTCATTTCTTATCGAAAATAAATCAATTTTATTGACAATGAATTGATATTTAATTTTGCTTTTTTCAATTTCTCCCACGAGTTCTTTTTCAAAAGTATCATACCCTAACTGTGGGTCGATTATGATTAAAGCAATATCTGTTTTCCTTAGGATTTTTTTTGTTTTTTCAATTCTTTTGACTCCCAAAGTTCCTACGTCATCAATTCCTGCAGTGTCTATTAATACTACAGGTCCAACCGGGAGTATTTCCATAGATTTGTAAACAGGGTCAGTTGTTGTGCCGGCAACATCTGATACAATGGCGATTTCTTGATTTGTTAATGCATTAATCAAACTCGACTTTCCGACATTACGTCTTCCGAATATTGCTATATGTAATCTTTCTCCGCGGGGGGCAGTCTGCATATTTCACTCCTGCAAAACTAATTTTTTGTGTAATGGGAATCTTTTGTATGAATCTCCCCGATTTTTAGCAACTTTTCTCCCCATAATAACAACCATTTTTTCGATTTCTTCTTTTAATTTTTCAGGTTTTGTGTATAATTTTTTATTTTTTGGATATATTTCATACTTTTTTCTTAGGTGACCTGGTGTAACGTTTGGCATTATTACATTTCCACCCGCCTTAAGAATTCGCTGTCTTCCGTTAAAAACATCAATTGTTGAAATGGCTGTGGTTGCAGGAATTAGGGTATCTTTTGTTATTATCCTTGTAATTGCGACAATCTTTAAAACGAGAGATAAATCATTTAATTTAATATTTTCAAGTGGGGTATCTGGATGATGGATATACGGACCGATGGCAATCATATCAAGTTCAAGTTCATCAAACCATTTTATGTCATTTGCAATGCTTTCAGTAGTCTGCCCTGGAAGTCCAACAATTATTCCAGAACCGATTTGGTATCCTATTTCTTTTAATTCAATAACTTTTTTTCGTCGGTTTTCATACTTTAAATCGGGGTGTAATTTATAATATAATTCAGGGTCAGAGGTTTCGAACTTCAAGAGATATCTGTCAGTACCAGCATCAAATATTTGCTCGTATTATTCTCTTTTTCTTTCACCAATACAAAGCGCTGTGGCAAGATTTGTTCTTTGTTTTATCTCTCTGACGATATCAGAAATTATCCTTGCGGTATAAAAGGAGTCTTCGCCGGATTGAAGAACTACTGTTCTGTAACCTAATTTTTCACATTTTTCAGCGTAATTCACAATTTCTTCAGGCATTAGCCTGTATCGAGATAGCTTTTTATTATCTCTTCTTAGACCACAATAACGGCAATTTCTCTCACAAATATTTGAAAACTCAATTAGCCCCCTTAAATGAATATCATTACCCACATATTTTTTTCTGATAAAGTCAGCGACTTTAAAGAGTTCCTGAGATTCTTCATTATCAAGTTTTAGAAGATTTATTATTTCTTTATTGGTAAATTTTTCTTCTCTATATGCCTTTTCAATGAAATTATGTATATGTTTTTTATTCATTAAAAATTTTAATGTGTAAACGATAAATATTGTGTTAACTAATGTAGAGACGCATTGATACGAAGTAGTCCATTCTGGACAATGCCTCTCTACTGTCCTTGGAAAATTTCGGTAGGACAGACATTACTGTCTGTCATCTGAATATAAGATAAAAA
>JAUVVT010000390.1 GCA_030604505.1 bacterium
GTAAATCCTAAACGGGCAGTTTTATCTCAAACAATGTTCCTTTTCCTTCTTCACTCTTTACTTTTATTTCACCCTTGTGAATATCTACAATTTTTTTAGCAATTGCCAGTCCAAGCCCTGTACCATCAGGTTTTGTCGTAAAAAAAGGATTGAAAAGTTTCCTTTGAACGCTGAGACTCATTCCTTTTCCATTATCTTCAACAGATATAACTAAATTTTTCCCTTCATTCTTTTCTTTTACCCTCACTGTTAATTTTCCTTTGTCCTCCATTGAGTCCGCTGCATTTTTAAAAATATTCAAAAGTACCTGCTGGAAAACTTCCGGGTCAAATCTTATTTCCTTACAATCAGGCATGAAATCCCTGACTATCTCGATATTTCTTTCTTCCTGCTCGAGCTCAACCTCCATAAGAGAAAGAACATCATCAACTGTTTTTATGATATCCTGCTTTTGAAATTTTATCTCCAGTGGTCTTGTATAAAAGAGAAGATTTGCAGCAATCCTGTTAAGTCTTGAAACACCTTCGATTATCTTTTTTACGAGATTTCGTCTCGGGTCATCAATCTCCAGGTCTCTTTCCAGGAGTGCAGCAAATCCCCCGATCCCACCGAGAGGATTTCTTATTTCATGAGCAACATTAGCCGCCATCTCACCAAGCGCCGCAAGTGTCCGTGCCCGCTGAACCTCCTCTTCAAGCTTCTTTATTTCGGTCATATCAACAAACATCTCAACAGCACCCAAAACCTCTCCATGTTCATTCTTTACAAGAGAAGTGCTGTATTCAACCGGAATTATCAAATCCTCAGTATTTCTGATTTCTTTCTCTTCATTTTCATATTCTTTACAATCCTTTAGAGTATCTAAAAGAGTGGAACTTTCATCTATTAATTCACTATAAACATCTTTATAATACTTACCTATTACATTTCCACTTTTCAAACTCGTAATCTTTTGAGCGGCATTATTAAACACAGTAATTTTACCATCAAGGTCAACTGCCACAACGCCCATATTCATACTCTCAAGTATATTCTTGAGATGATTCCTTATAGAATCCATCTCCTTAAGACTTTCAGATAACTCCTTGTTCTTTTTATTCAACTCAACATTCAGGTCATTCACTCATACATTAAGAAGCTGGTAAGATTGTTCAAGCTTTAGAGTTGTCTCACTAAAAAAATCAAAAGCATTCTTTAAAGCCTTAATACTTTTATCATTCTCTTTTTCAGCCATATTATCCATTATTTTCCCTGCTCTCTTCTCAAAGAAAGCAGTAAAGAAATTTGGTGTTAAGTTTTTGGAATTCTTTTTTTTTTAAATGTGTTATTACAAAGACACAAAAGTCCTCTTTCTTCCGGAAAAACTGCAAATATTTTTGAACCCGATTCTTTTTAAATTTTCTACAGTTTCATCAAAATACCATCCCATCTCAGAGGGTGCATGTGAATCTGAACCGAGTATAATCGGTATTTCCATCTCGCATACCTTTTGAAGAATCTCATCATTCGGATACACTTCCTTAGCTATTTTTCTCAATCCCGAAGTATTAACCTCAAGGCACAGGTCATTTTTTTTAATAGCTTTTAGTGTCTCTGTTGCTATCTCAAGATAGCCGTTTTCCGGCTTATAACCAAACTTTTTTATTATATCAAGGTGTGCAACCACATCGAATAATTTTGTTTCTATTGCATCTGTAACTGTTTTAAAATAAAGATTATAAGCCTCATTTATATCCCTGTGCTTATATTCTCCTACAAACTTTTCATTATCGATACCCCACGAATCTAAAAAATGTACAGCCCCTATTACATAATCAAACCGGTTTTCTCCGACAAACTTTCTCACATAATCAACATACTTTGGAAAATAATCAACTTCAATGCCAAGTTTTATGACAATCTCCGGGTACTTTTTTTGCAATTTGCCTATCATATTTAAATATTCCGGAAATTCCGGCTCTGTCATCCGGCTTTCCGGGTCATAATCGCCCGGCATAGGACAATGGTCAGAAAAACCTATTTCAGCAAAACCCTTTTCAATTGCCTTTTCTATATATTCTTCCGGCTCACCGACCGCATGCTTACATAACTTCGTATGCACGTGATAATCAATCAACATTTCAACTCCTCAAAGAACAGATTGTTTTTTTCAATCTCCATACATTACAGCGGATAAATATCCTACAACCTCCCGCTTATCTCCGGTAACATCTCCCGAATTTTTATACTTGAGTACCTTTGAAAACTTTGCACCTGCAAGTTTTGATGCATACATCACGGCTATCATCGGACCCATACCGCAGGCTTCGGATTTTTTCTCTTCTAAATCTTTGGATAATCCGTTATGGTCAAGATTATTCACCCTGTTAACTACCTGGCTGTCAAGCTTAAATGCGGTTTCATGGTCATAGAAATGAGAAAGGTCGCTCGATGCTACTATTAATACATTTCTTTCCTTTAAGATTTTACTCAATGTCATTCCAAGACCGGTGCTGATGCTGAAACCTTGTTCTCCCATTACTATCGGAACAAGTTTAAAATTCTCCAGAGCAAACTGTAAAAATGGAAGCTGAACCTCAAGTGAATGCTCTTGCCTGTGTCCCTTCTCCGAAAAATATATATTCTTATCTGATTCCACACATATTTCAGCCAATTCTTTATTAATTTTTATTTTGCCCAGCGGAGTTTCATATCCATCTCCGTCATATATTGCAGAACCCTGAAAATATTCCCTATGACTCGGTGCGACAACTATAACTGCCTCATATCTATTACCTTTTATCTGATTATACGCCTCCGCTGCAACTGAGCCGGAATAAACATATCCAGCATGAGGTGCAATCAATCCCAATACCCTTTCGGAAACCCTTTCCTCCCCTACCGATTCAAACATATCTTCTAAAACTCTTCTCAATTCTTCGGGTTCGTCCGGATAAAACATCCCGGCAAAAGCCGCATACCTTATTTTAGAACCTATACTCTCATTATCCATAAACACCTCAATTAAATTTAGAAAGTCAAATCATAACTCAACATATTCATTTATTTAATATCAGAACTTTGGTAAATTTTGATAAACTCATTATTTATAGCATTAATATTGCAAAATTCAATTAGCAAAATTAATATCTAAAAATCAC
>JAUVVT010000285.1 GCA_030604505.1 bacterium
AAACCGGCAGCACCGGATATAAAGAAAAATGTAAATAATAAATATTTTCTGCTCTTATTATTCATTGATATTATTCCCCATTCATTTATTTTGCTGAGTTTGAAAGACTTTGCTTTTTAGATTGTAATTCGGAAATAGCGAGTTTAAAAGAGTAACACTGCTTATTTAAAATTAATCTCAAGAATTATTGCGTATTCTGTAATCTATCTTTATCAGAAAGCAATTCTTTTATTTCAACCAACTCATTTTTAATTTTTACAAGAACCGATAAATAATCAGGACTTTCAAATTCTGGTTTACTTATAGATTCAGCAGCTGTTTTACTTTTTACCTTATCGGTTAAAACTGAAGCAAATTTTTGAAAATCGATTATTCCTTTTATAATTCCTTCTGCAGTGGACTGACCCGAATAGCCGGCAGTATGCAATAAAACCCTTCCCAATCCAAATTTTCTCTCGATAGGTCCCTGACTCACATCTACATTCTGGACTTTTTCATACGGTATAGTAGCTAAATTCTTCCAAAAGACACCCTGCTGTATCCTGACAAAATCGTCCGATACCATATATTTTATACTTTTAAAATAATACGATATCCAGATGTAAAATATCACCGCTAATGGGATTTCAATAATTGAAATAACCAAAAATACGATTAATATTGCTTTTTCCTGATAAACAGCATAAAAAATCAGCAGAATAAAAAATATTAAAACATACGAAGCAAGAAAACTTATTCCCAAAATGGACTGCCACAGTTGTTTAAGTTTTTCGTCGGGATGATATTCTTCCATTTGCCTCCTTATTAGTTTTTAATTTTTTAGTTTGAATTTTAATTAGTTAACAAGACTTTGGCAAATTTTGAAAATTCCGATATATTTTTTAATTTTATTGATATTTTTAAGTGAATATCAATTTAAACCTGGTTTATTTATTATTTAGATGCTGAAACGAGTAGATCCTGAAACAATACTGAATCAAGTTCAGCACATGATTCAGGATGACAGGTTTAGGTTATTTCAACTAAAACTATATATAATAAATTTGTCAAAGTCTTGTTAGTTAAATAGGGTTTCAAAAAATTACTATTCTCAAAAATAATTTAATATTTTTTTGATACACAAATTAAAATCAATTAACTTATTATATACTAACAAGCAAGAATTTGATAAATCAAATTCCTACAACACTCTCCTGTCATTTTAAGCAGGAACTTTATTTATAATTATCTACATATTTTTTTCGGTGCATTCCTTTTTCTTCATTAGAGCAGAATAAATCTTTAGACTGTTTGAGAAATCCCCGCTGTGCACCAAAATCACTGTCTTTATTGCCTGATACTCCCCTCCCGGAGGAATAATATTATTTTCGGGTTTCATTACAATTCCAACTAAAACATTTTTATCGGTTTGAACTGCCACCGGAAGATTTACCGGTTTAATAACTGTTTCCATATGACCGACAGCCATTCCCATAGTTTTATTCCACAGGTTAGTTACAGGATTTCCACCACTAAAGTCACGGGATTTTTTTCCCTGATGGTTTTCTGAAGAATAATTTTCATTAAGTTTAATGATACGGTCATTCCCGGATGCATAAGCAGAGCCTTGAAATAACCAGAAATCAAATGGATTTGGAGTCTCACCTGCTAATGTCGAATTCAGTCTGTATGTTTCACTAAATACTCTATCAATTTTTAATTCTTCAGTCGGATTAAGATTTTTATAAACAGCCGCTGCAACAGCAATGTTCGGATATTTATTATACATTTTTACTGTTAAAATCTTTTTAATATTTAAACCATTATGACCCGCAGTAGTTCCATGTAAAACAATTTGCTTTCCGATTCCAAATTCTCCTTTAATATCAGAAAACCATAAGTTATCGTAATCGATATTAAAATCTTTCACATCCTTCCCGTTAACTTTAATATAATGAGAAGGAACTGAAAGTTCTTCTCCACGAGCAGCATTATTAATAGAAAATTTTTCTCCGCCTGACCTGTAAAAAACCTTGCAGTACATCTTACTATCAAATTTAAGCTCGATTTTTGTGTTTTGAAATAAGATGTTTCTGTCTATTTTAAAAAGTTTTATCTGATTGTCAGATTTAATACAGCCTAAGAACGTTAATGCGAATAATGTAAAGATGACAGCAATTATTATTAAACTTATTCTTTTCATATATTCTTTAAAAAATTTACTCACTCTCTTTTGCGAAAGAAGGTGACCATTCTCTTCAGCCGTATTATTATTCACCCATTACCTGTATGCAAATTGTTCTTTCAAGTGGACCGTCAAATTCGAGAAAGTATAAAGTTTGCCTTGAACCTTTTATTATTTTTTTATTTTCAATGGAAAAAAAAGCGTTTATTCCCCCGAGAATACTTTTAATATGTGTATCCGCATTAAAGCCGACTCTTCCGTCAAAATCGAGGTATCTCTGGTGTCTATAATTTCCTTCTTCGGGAACAATTTTTGACAGATAATTCATTATATCCTCTTCCAGACAGGGAATACCTTCTGTAACAATCAATCCGGATGAAGTATGCATAGTATAGACGAACACCATTCCATTTGTAACACCGCTGTTTTTGACCACATCTTCAACAATCGGTGTTACATCTATTGCTTCTATGTCTTTCCTTGACACAACCGTGACTTTCTCTAATTTTATAATCATTTTTTATCTCCGTTATACCTAAATTCCTAATAGTCTTTCAGCATTTTCTTTGAAAATCAATTTAAGGCATCCTTCGGACAGCCCAAGACTCCTCACTGCATTAGCCATATTCTTAATTTCCACTCTCGGATAATTAGACCCGAATACTATTTTATCGCGGAGGCTTCTCTCTATGAGAGTTACAGGAAGCTGATGATTCATAACATAATGGATAAATTCTTTTGGGCTGTCAAAGTATAATGCTGAAGTATCAATATAAATGTTTTTATATTTCCAAGAAAGCGCAGCAGCCACGTCTACAAAGGGCCATGCAAAGTGCGCAATGACAATATTTAGATTCGGGAAATCATAAGCAACTTCCTCGAGCGGCAGTGGAGTTCCCTGGCTTATTTTTGTTCCCGGTTCCCAGCTCATTCCCATATGAAAAAGAACAGGTAATTTCAAACTCGAAGCTTTTTCATAAACAGGATAGGTATTTTCTTTATCGGTTACACAAAACCCCTGAGCTGCAGGTGAAAGTTTTAAACCTTTAAGATTCCACTTTTTAACATCCTCTTCCAATCTTTTAGGTGCATCCTTATCCATAGGATCAACGCTTGCAAATCCGATAAAACGCTCATTTTCACGACTAAGTTTGCCAACAATTTCGCTTGTAGAGATTGGCAGCCCTTTACTTTTCCTGCAGTCGATAGGTAACAATACAGCTTTTTCAATGCCGGCAGTATCCATCTGAAGAAAAAATATCTCAAGAGGCATAAGGTTATTCCCGATATCAAATATTTCTCTTGTAACCTTTAACATATCCGGGTCATCGCCAATAACTTCCCGAATTAACACCGGGTGTGTATGAAAATCAATCACAGTTTATCTCCTTATATGATTTACGATTTATGATTTATGAATGATGTACAGTTAAATACGAACATCCACTAATTACGAATTTTCACTTTTACCAAACTTCAAATTTAAGATTGTAAACCGCAAATTTTATTTGGTTTGCTGTTAAACCATCCCCAGAATTTTTTTTCAATTATTTCCTCAAGTGAAACGGCTATTTTATCAGCATTAATAAGGTCATCCCTGTTGTAAAAAGTAGTAATAAGACCGACTGTTTTACATCCGGCAGATTTGGCGGATTCAATACCCGTTACAGAGTCTTCAATAGCCATACATTCGGGTGGTTTCAAATTTAGTTTACTTATTATATTTAAATATATATCGGGGAAAGGTTTTTTTCTTTTGACTTCGTCACCTGTTGTTATATCATTAAAAAAATCGCAGGCAGTTTCGGACATCTCCATATTCTTAAATACACTATTTAAAACTTTTTCAACCATCGGCTTAATTGAAGAAGAGCATATTCCCTGCTTGATATTGTTTTTCTTTCCCCACAAAAGAATTTCCTTAAGCCCGGGATTCGGGATTATCGGCTCATTATCAAGAAGCTCCAAATATTTATTATTACGCCTTTTTATATATTCTTCAACGTCAACATTA
>JAUVVT010000103.1 GCA_030604505.1 bacterium
GGGAATGACAAATGGAGGTGGGAATGACATTGTGGTATTACATAATTTTTATTGCATTGTATTTTAACCGGACACTACTGATTATGTTTATATACTTACAAGTGTAATATGAAGCAGGATAAATTTGTATTACAAGACAACTGTCATTCCCACGTCAGCCAGAGGCTGATCCGCCTCGGGCGGAAAAGTGGGAATCAAGATGGAAATATAATAATAAATTAAGATCATCGAATTTAAGCAAAGAATGAAAACATATTACGTTTATATACTAGCCAGTAAAAGGAATGGAACATTATATATTGGAGTTACAAACGATCTTACTAAAAGAATATATGAACATAAAAATGGATTAGTAGAGGGATTTACCAAGAAGTATTCTGTTAATAATTTGGTTTATTATGAGAAGACGGAAGATATAAATAGTGCTATTCAAAGAGAGAAAAGACTGAAGAAGTGGAATAGAGCGTGGAAAATTGAATTAATTGAAAAATTTAATCATGACTGGAAAGATTTATATTATGAGTTGATATAATTTATGGATTCCCGTTTTCACGGGAATGACAAATGGAGGTGGGAATGACAAATACTTCGATATACTACACATTGTGATATATACCAAATAATGGAGAAGAACCTTAAATTTTAATGTTCCTGTTATTAAAAACGGGATAGAACGTATTGTAAATAAATTATAAAACTTTGGTAAATTTTGGAAATTTCATTATTTCGTCGGAATTTCCAGCCAGACATTAAGCGAAAACAATAATCCTGTTATTCCGATCCTGAAACAAGTTCAGGATGACAGGTTTTTATTATTTAGATTAAAAACAAAATTAATAAATTTACCAAAGGTCTTTATTATTTAGATTAAAAACAAAATTAATAAATTTACGAAAGTATTGTAAAGGATTCTTAGATGAATATACCCAGGTTTTCTGTTAGGAATTCGGTTTTGGTTAATTTGATAATGATTCTAATGATTCTGGCAGGAATATTTGCTTTAAATAGATTGCCAAGGGAGTTAATGCCTGATATAGATATGAACTGGGTATTCGTAATTACTGTTTATCCGGGTGTTGCTCCTGATGAAATAGAGGAATTGATAACAAAACCAATAGAAGAAGCCATCGAGGATGTTGACAAGATAGATTTTGTATCGTCCGGATCCGAAGAGGGACGGTCTGCGATTGCTGTTAAGTTTGAAAATATCGACCCTGATGAATTCGACAAACGATTTTTAGACCTGCGCGCAGCTGTTGATGTAGCTGCCAGAACACTGCCCAAAGATGCTGAAGACCCGATAGTTGAAAGCTTTAGCTCGGCGGATTTTATGCCAATGATATCTGTTAATATAAGCAGTGACCTTCCTGAAAAAGAGCTTAAAGAAATAGCTGAAAATTTAGAGGATGAAATTACCCAGATTAAGAATGTAAGTCAAATCGAGATAAGCGGTTTAAGAGACAGGGAAATCTGGGTTGAGGTTGACCCGGGCAGGATGAACGCGTTGAGTGTTACATTCGATGAAATCGTGAATGCAATCAGGTCTAAAAATTTAAATCTACCCGGCGGCACATTAAAATCTTCAAAATCGGAATTTATAATCAGGACTATCGGGAAACTCGAAAATCCGACTGAAATGAAGGATATTATAGTAAGAATAAATCAGAATGGTGGACATATAAGGGTCAGAGATGTAGCTGATGTTCTTGATACTTACAAAGATTACATGGTAATATCGAGACTGGACCAAAAGCCCGTGGTATCACTTTCAATCTCGAAAAAAGAAGACGGAAATTCAATTGAAATCATAGACCAGATAAAAGAGATTGTGGCTTCATACCGGGAACGGTATGGTAAATATGTCAAATTTACAATAACAAACGATACATCCATATATATTAATGATATATTGAATATTTTGCAGTCGAATGCACTGATGGGATTAATCCTGGTAGTAATACTTTTGTGGGTTTTTCTGGGCAGAAGAAATGCCTTTATGGCGGCTATCGGAATTCCGATAACCTTTTTATTTGCATTATTATATATGTATATAACCGGCAGGTCTTTGAATGGTCATTCAATCTTTGGACTGGTTTTGGTTTTGGGTATGGTTGTTGATGATGCTGTAGTTGTAATTGAAAATTGCCACCGGTATATACAGCAAAAGGGTTATCATCCTAAAAAGGCAGCGATTGTCGGTGCCTGTGAGGTCGGGAGACCCATTTTTGCATCAGTTGCAACGACTATTGCGGCATTCCTGCCGCTGGTATTAATGCCCGGGATAATGGGGAGGTTTATGAGAATTATCCCTCTTGTCGTTACTTTGGTGCTTGCTGCATCACTTTTTGAAGCATTTTTTATTCTTCCGGCTCATATCGGAGACTGGAGTAAGCGGAAATCTAATAATAGTTCGAAAAGAGAAAAAAGCTTATTTGACAGAGCGAGAGCTAAATATCTGCAGGTCTTAAAAAAAGCATTGAGAAGGAGATATTGGGTTGTCGGAGGTGTTCTTATCTTGTTTATAATTTCATTAGGGGCAATACCTATAATCGGTGTGGCATTGTTTGAAGGAGATGAGTTTCCGCAATTTTCAGTACTCGTCAGGATGCCGGAGGATTACAAACTGGAAGAAACAGACCGGGTGATGAAGTATATTGAAAATATAGCGATGGAATTACCGCAGGAGGAGCGGAATGCCATAATAACAAATACGGGATTAATGCAAACGCAGACAGACTGGATATTTAAATCGAGTGTCGGGCAGGTATTGGTTACTTTGGAACAAAATAAATACAGAGATAGGTCGGTTAAGGAAATTATGGAAGAGTTAAGAGGTAAAATCGGAACAATTGCCGGGGTTAAAAGCATAGAATTTTTTGACTATTCGGGGGGACCGCCTCTCGGAGCACCGGTGGAAGTAAAGGTGAAGGGAAAGTACTTTAATGAACTGGAAAAGGTAACCGAACTGGTAAAAGAAGAGTTATCAAAAATGGATGGTGTAAAGGATATCAAGGATGATTTTGAGCAGGGGAAAAAGGAGTTACGTATAAAAATCGATGAAGAAAAGGCGGCTTTTTTCGGTCTGAATACGCTAACTGTCGCATCTTCCATAAGAAATGCTTATCTGGGAATTAGAGCATCGGTTCATAGAGATGGGGATGAAGAAATCGATGTAATCGTAAAATTTGACCGTGAGACACGGGAAAATCTGGAGGATTTTAGAAATATTAAGGTTTCAACTTTAGACGGAAGGTACATTCCTTTGAAAGATATTGCTGAACTGGAGATTGAAAAAGGGTATTCAACTATACACAGGTTTGAGGGTGAAAGGGCTATAACGGTTTCTGCCGATATTGACAATGATGTTACATCATCTGTGGAGGTAAATAATAGACTAATAGAAAAATTCAAAAATATATCCAAAGAATACCCCGGATATAGACTCGATTTCAGGGGCGAATTTCAGGAATATGTGGAATCTTTTAAGAGTCTCGGTATATTATTTATTTTCGGATTGGTTTTAATCTATATGATATTGGGCGGTCAGTTCCAGTCGTTTATGCAGCCTTTTATAATTTTATTTACAATTCCGCTTGCATTTATGGGCGCTATGTTTGGGCTGTTGATAGATGGTAATCCGTTCAGTATTGTTACACTTTATGGAATGGTTGCTCTTGCAGGCGTGGCGGTAAACAGCTCTATTGTTTTGGTAGATTTTATAAACAGGTCCAGACAAAGAGGATATTCAAAATGGAGGTCTATTATTCAGTCCGGTCATATTAGATTGAAACCCATTTTCCTGACCACAGCCACAACCGTCGGTGGACTGCTCCCGATGGCACTGGGCCTGGGAGGAAAGTCTGTTCAATGGGGATCGCTGGCAAATACTATCGTATGGGGATTGATATTCTCATCAACTCTGACTGTAGTCGTTATACCATGTGCCTATGCAATATTGGATGATATTAAACATAAATTCTTTAAAAATTTACCCGATGAAGCTGAAAGACACAAACTTCTAATAAAAGAAACAGAATACTAACTTACTTTCTTTTAGAAAAAGAAAGTAAGCAAAGAAAACCTGACAATAAATTTTTCCCCGTGCGGGGAAAAATTTAGTATAAAGTTTAAGACTTTGGCAAATTTTCAAAATATATAAATTCACATTTGCATTACCTACTTGTCATGCTGAATTTATTTCAGCATCTAAATGATTAATAAACAATAGATTCTGAAACAAGTTCAGAATGACAGGGTGATTTTTAGATATTAATTTTGCTAATTGAATTTTGTAATATTAATGCTATAAATAATGAGTTTATCAAAATTTGCCAAAGTCTTGTTAAAATTTATCTTACTAAAAAAATATGGATAAATTGTTAAATAAAGAGGAATTAATTGATTTTATAGGGAAGATTGGTGAGGAGGAAAAGACGGATATATATCTTGTGGGTGGATATATTAGAGATGAGATTCTCGGCATAGAGACTTATGATATAGATTTTATGGTAGTCGGGGATGCTATAAGTTTTGCAAAAACAGTCGCTGAAAGATTAAAAACCGGTGAACCACTCGTATTCAAAGCATTCGGCACTGCCGGTATATGGTATAAGGGGCTTAAAATAGAGTTTGTTGGTGCCCGGAAGGAGGTTTATAAACTTAGTTCAAGAAAACCAAGGGTAAGTGAAGGTACAATTTCTGATGACCTTGAGAGAAGGGATTTTACTATAAATGCACTTGCAAAAAAGGTAAATTCAAAAAATGAAATAATCGACCTGTTTGGCGGGCTTGAAGACATAAATAAAAAAATAATAAGGACACCGCTCGAACCGGAAATTTCGTTCAGTGATGACCCTTTGAGGATGCTGAGGGCGATTATATTTGCCGCTCAATTTGGCTTTAAAATAGAAAAATCAACGTATAATGCTATAAAAAAGATGAAGGAAAGAATAAATATTGTTTCCATAGAAAGAATATCAAATGAATTAATAAGAATACTTTCTTTGAAAAAGCCTTCTTTTGGATTTAAGTTATTAAGAAGGAGCGGACTTCTTAAAATAATTCTTCCCGAAGTGGATAATTTAACAGGAGTTGAAAACCAGAATGGTTATCTTCATAAGGAGGTATTTCTGCATACCTTGAAGGTTGTTGATAATATAGCAGAAAAGTCGGACGATTTAAATTTAAGGTTTACGGCATTATTACATGATATTGCAAAACCGCCGACGAAAAAATTTTATCCCGAAACCGGCTGGACATTTTACGGTCACGATGAGCTCGGGGGAAAAATGATAAGAGGAATAGTAAAGAGATTAAGACTCCCGTCAAGTCTTGGGGAATATGCACAAAAACTGACAAGAATGCACCTTCGCCCTATTTCTCTCTCTGAACCGAATGTTACAGACAGCGCTATAAGAAGGTTTATTGTAGAGGCGGGGGGGTATCTCGACGATTTGATGACATTATGCAGAGCAGATATAACATCAGGTAATCCCCAAAGGGTAGTTGTTCATCTTGAAAATTTTAACCGCGTAATTAGAAGAATTGAGGAAGTCAAAGAAAAAGATAAACTTAGTGAATTTAAATCGCCTGTTAACGGCCACGAAATAATGCAGGTATGCAGTATTAAACCAGGAGAAAAGGTGGGTATACTGAAAAAAATGATTGAAGATGCAATCCTCGACGGGGTAATTCCTAACGACCATGATGAAGCATATCAATATCTTCTGAAGATTAAAGATAAGGTTTTATGAAAAAAATATGAATTGTTTTTGTATAAGTTTGTATTTATATTGAAACACATAAAAAATATTAAAAAAAACATTATTTTTAACCTGAATTATTCATAAAATTTGACATAACCATATTTAATTCTAATAAGTTCAATATAATAATGTTTTTTTAGAAACAGAGTTTCTCATTCATTCTCGTTCCCAAACTGAGTTTGGGAACGAGACTTGGAATCTATTGTTTTATAAATATTTAGATCCTGAAACAAGTTCAGGATGACAGGTATGTGTTATTCATATCAAAAACTGGGAAAAATAAATCTACAAAAGTTCTGTAAATTATTTGGGAAGTGTTATTATGGCAATGATAAAATTAACGAATTTAGAAAAGACTTATGAAATGGGATTTGAACGGGTGCATGCATTAAGAGGATTAGACCTTGAAATCGAGAAAAATGAATACGTTGCAATAATGGGGCCCTCCGGTTCGGGAAAATCCACTTTAATGAATATAGTGGGCTGTTTGGATGTTCCAACCAAGGGGAAATATTATTTTGGTGATGAGAACGTCAGTGAGATGGATGATAATCAACTTGCTGAAATCAGAAACAGGAAAATCGGGTTTGTTTTTCAGACATTTAATCTTCTGTCGCGGGTTAATTCACTGACCAATGTGGAACTGCCGCTTGTTTATGGGGGAGTGGCAAGAAGCGAGAGAAAAGAAAAGGCATTAGAAGCACTTGAAAAGGTTGGACTTGGAAAAAGGTATAGTCACAAGCCAAATGAAATCTCCGGAGGAGAAAGGCAGCGGGTTGCTATCGCAAGGGCTATTGTAAACAATCCTTCAATTATACTTGCAGATGA
>JAUVVT010000343.1 GCA_030604505.1 bacterium
AAAATTTAGAATATCAAGAGAAAAAATAAACCTTAAATAAAAATATCTTCTATTATTCAATTATTTTAATTACATTAAACATTGTATAGTAGTTTTTGGAAATAATTGTATGTTAAATAAATTCTGATTTTCTATGAAAAATTTTCCTGCTTTTTAAGAAAAGCAGATTTATATTCTTTAAAATATATTTTGCAAATATTGTCTCTTATATTAGGCTGATAGCTGAAAGCAAACAGCTAATAACCGAGTCTCAATAACTACAATTAATGAATAATTCAGATTTATTATAGAGAATAAAAAATATGAAAAAAGAGATAGTGATTAATTCTTCCTCCAGTGAGACTCGTATAGCTCTGGTGGAGGATGGCAGGCTTGTGGAGCTTTTTGTCGAACATCCGGAAAATGAGAGAATGGTTGGTGATATTTATAAAGGAATAGTCGAAAATATAGTTCCCGGAATGGAAGCAGCATTTATAAATATTGGACATGAACAAAATGCTTTCCTTCATTTTTCTGATGTCACTGAAATGGGTGTTTTGTATAAAGGGATAATTGAAGTAGAGTCGGATGAAGAGGATGTTGGCGGAAGTAAGAGTGTTCTTGATAAGTTAAAAACCGGTGAAGAAATAATAGTTCAGATAACAAAAGAACCCATTGGAAATAAAGGCGCGAGGATTACAACTGAACTCTCAATGCCCGGAAGATTCCTTGTTCTTGTACCATACGCAAATAATATTGGTGTTTCCAAAAAGATTGAAAGCATCAGAGAGAAAAAAAGACTAAAAAATATTGCCAGGGAGATAAAACCCGATGGATTTGGACTCATTATCAGGACTGTTGCAGAAGGGAAAGACGAAAAAATACTTAAAGGAGATTTAAAAGGGCTTTTAAATACGTGGCAGAGAATACAGAAAAAAGCCGAAAAGGAAAAAGCACCGATATTACTCCACAAAGACCTTGGGATGGCATCAAGCGTTGTCAGAGACCTATTTACAAAAGATATTGATAAGGTTAATATTGATTCAAGGAAATTATTTAGGAGTATTTTAAACTATATTAAAATAACTCAGCCTCAACTTAAACCAAGAATTGAGTTTTATAAAAAACAGATGCCCGTTTTTGATTCTTTTAATATCGAATCTGATATTGAGAAGAGTTATGACAGAAAAATATGGTTTAAGAGAGGAGGGTATATTGTAATAGACCACACAGAAGCTTTGACAAGTATTGATGTTAACAGTGGAAAATTTATTGGAAGAAAAAGACACGAGGAGAATTCACTCAAAGTGAACCTTGAAGCCGCAAAAGAAATTGCAAGACAACTGAGAATAAGAGATATAGGCGGATTGATAGTTATAGATTTTATTGACCTTGATGAAGAAAAAAACAGAAAAAAGGTTTATGATGAACTGAAAAGAGAATTAAGAAAAGACAGGGCAAAAACATCTGTTCTTGAAATCAGTGAATTTGGATTAATCGAAATGACCCGGCAGCGAATCAGACCAAGCCTGTTATTTACTATAAGTGACCCTTGTCCGTATTGTAAAGGAACAGGAAGAATTACTTCTAAAGAAACAATGGTTACAAAGATTGAACAATGGATTAAAAGATTTAAAATTTCTTCAAAAGAAAGAAGACTAAACCTTGTCGTACATCCTGATATAGCAGATTTCCTGGTTAGCGGAAATGGTAATATCCTTTTAAAACTTATGTTTAAATATTGGATAAAAATAGACTTAGAAGAAAAAGATACCATAAAAACCGATGAGTTTTATTTCTTATCAAAAAAAAGGAATGTTGATATTACAAAAGAATTTATGCATTGACAATAAAAGAAAAAATTATTATATTAGAAACTTAAAAAATAAACAAATAACATTTACGGGTTGATTATGAATGCAGTAGTGGAAATCTTGGGAAATCAATATAAGGTCAAAGAGGGTGAAGAGGTAAAAATCCCCAGAATTGATGAAAAAGAAGGGAGTAATGTAAAGTTTGATAAAGTGCTTTTGCTTGATAAAGACGGTGATATCCATGTCGGTAAACCAACGGTTCCTGATGCAGTGGTTCATTCTACTGTTCTTGAACATAATAGATATAAAAAAGTAATGGTCTTTAAAAAGAAGAGAAGAAAGGGTTATCAGGTAAAAAAAGGGCACCGTCAAGGATATACTTTAATTAAAATAGATAATATAACTTGTTAAAATCCTATATGAATGAAAGATTTTTCTAACCTTTTCATGCTGACAGCAGTGAAAGGGTATGAGATTTTGTTTAAGATTGTTTATTGAAGATAAAGAAGGAGCTGATTAGATGGCACATAAAAAGGGTGTTGGTAGTTCGCGAAACGGAAGGGAAAGTAAGTCAAAAAGACTTGGAATAAAAAAATATGGCGGGCAATTTGTAAAAGCCGGAAATATTCTAATAAGGCAGAGAGGAACAAAATTTCATCCTGGTGCTAATGTGAAAAAAGGAGGAGATGATACTCTTTTTGCTGTTTCTGATGGATACGTAAAATTCGAGTCCAAAATCGGTAATAAAAAATTCGTTAACGTTCTTGCTGAATAGCACCTACTGTTTAAAACTTATCTTACGATATCATTACTATAATTTTCTGATCTTTTTAAAAATAATTCCATAGTTATAAAAATTTGTTTTTTTGCTGCTTAAAGGACTGCATACCTGAGAGAGATTTACTGTTTTCAATAAATAAAATTTAATACTGTTAAAGGAGGTAAATTATGAAGATAAGTGTAATTGGTTCAGGCAATGTAGGAGCGAATACTGCTCTCCGCATTGCGGAGAAAAAAATTGCAAATGAAATTATAATAGTGGATATAGTAGAAGGAATGCCTCAGGGTAAAGCACTTGACCTTTGGGAATCTGCACCGATTGAATATTCAGATTCAAAGCTGATAGGAACAAATTCGTATGATGATACTGCTAACTCGGATGTTGTTGTAATAACTGCCGGTCTTCCGAGAACTCCGGGTATGACAAGGGATGATTTGAGGGATAAAAATACGGAAATTGTGAAAAGTGTTACCGAGAATGTTATTGCTAATTCTCCGAATTGTATAATTGTTGTTGTCTCAAATCCGCTTGATGTTATGACATATGTTGCTTATAAAGTCAGTGGATTTCCGCCAAACCGTGTATTCGGAATGGCAGGTGTCCTGGATACATCAAGATTTCGTTCGTTTATAGCGATGGAACTTGATGTTTCAGTTGAAGATATAACTTCTATGGTTCTCGGCGGTCACGGTGATTCTATGGTTCCACTTCCACGCTATACATCTGTTGCAGGTATACCCCTTAATCAATTAATGGATAAAGAAACTATTGATAGACTTGTTGATAGAACGAGAAAGGCTGGAACAGAGATTGTTAATCTATTGAAAACGGGAAGTGCATATTATGCTCCTTCCTCAGCAGCGGCACAGATGGTAGAAGCTGTAGTAAGGGATAAGAAACGCATTTTACCCGGTGCTGTCTATGTAAAAGGCGAATACGGTTTAAATGATATTTATGTCGGATTACCGGCAAAGTTCGGAAAAAATGGTGTCGAAGAG
>JAUVVT010000200.1 GCA_030604505.1 bacterium
GATCAAGAAATTGTTACTGCCGCAAAACTCGTAGCAGACACTGGAGCGGATTTCGTTAAAACTTGTACGGGTTTTGGTCCCGGAAAGGCAACGGTGCATAATATTACTTTGATTAAGGAAACTGTGGGTGACCAAATTGGGATAAAAGCTTCTGGAGGAGTAGCTTCAATTGAAGATGGCGTAGTACTTATGCGTGCCGGGGCGTCAGTAATTGCAATGCGTAGAAATCTTATTGCTCAACTTGAAGAGCTTAAATGGATAGAGCATTTTAAAATATAACAAAAACTCAGACTGAAGTCATATTTGATCTTAATTTGAAGAACAAAATTATTCTAATAAAACATGTTCTTCAATATGTTACAGGACGAAAAACGCAGTAATAAAAATGTCTTACCTCGCACTCATTAAATCTAAATTGAAAAAACCGCAGATTTTTCATAACTTACAGGTAAATACCTGATAATTAGTATCACTTTTTATTGATTACAGAATATGCAAATACCATTATTAAAAGACATCGTTATAATATTCAGCCTTTCCGTAGTTGTACTATTTATCTGCCATCGAATTAAAATACCGGCAATAGTTGGATTTCTTATTACCGGTGTACTTGCCGGACCTCACGGATTCGAATTGGTAAAAGCTGTGCACGAGGTCGAAATATTAGCCGAGATCGGCGTAATTTCGTTACTATTTACTATCGGAATAGAATTCTCTCTTAAAGAATTGCTGAGAATAAAAAAAACAGTCCTACTAGGAGGCTCTATACAAGTTGTACTGACATTTCTTGCCAGCTTTGTTATATTAAAAAAAATCGGTATACCTTCAGGGGAAGCAATATTTCTCGGATTTCTTATATCTCTCAGCAGTACCGCAATCGTTCTTAAACTCATACAGGAAAAAGCACAGGTCGAAAGCCCTCACGGACAAGTAACACTCGGGATACTCATCTTCCAGGATATAGCTATCGTTCCGATGATGCTGTTTGTTCCTTTACTGGCAGGAACAGAAAACAACATAGCCCTCTCATTATTCACACTCGCCCTGAAAGGAATTCTTATCATACTCATTGTTATTGTATGCACTAAATGGATTGTTCCGAAAATATTATATCAAATCGCACGCACGCGCAGTCGCGAACTGTTTTTACTCAGTGTCGTCGTTATATGTTTTGCGGTTGCCTGGCTCACGTCAAGCATAGGCCTTTCCCTTGCACTCGGTGCTTTTCTGGCAGGATTAATTATATCTGAGTCGGAATATGGACACCAGATTCTTGGAAACGTAATCCCATTTCGCGATGTCTTTGCAAGCTTCTTCTTTGTATCCATAGGAATGCTCTTGAATCTCAACCTCTTATTAAATGATCCGCTGTATATACTATTAATCGTATTGTCTGTCATTATACTGAAAACTATTCTCGGGTTCCTCACAACACTTATTCTCGGATTCCACATCGGAACCGCTATTATGGTCGGATTCGCATTAAGCCAGATCGGGGAGTTCTCTTTTATACTGTCAGAAGCAGGCATGGATTATAATATTATCAACGGTAATATCTACCAGATATTTCTGGCGGTATCTGTCATAACTATGATCTTCACACCGTTTATTCTCAACATCGCACCCAAAATATCCAGCTTCGTAATGTCTCTTCCGCTTGGAAGAAAAATTAAATGTGGTATGCATTCATTACACGAAATAAAACATCCCGAAAGAAAAGACCACCTGATTGTCATTGGATTTGGCGTCAACGGAAGAAACCTGACACGCGCCGCAAAAGCAAGCGGTATCCCATATGTTATAATTGAGATGAATCCTGAAACAGTCAGGGAAGAAAGAAACAAAGGAGAACCAATATATTTCGGAGATGCAACACATGATGAAATACTGCACATAGTAAATATCGAACAGGCAAGGGTCGCCGCAGTGGCGATTTCAGACCCCGCCGCAACACGGAGAATCGTGGAACTTCTCCGGCGGACAAATCCCGCAGTGCACATAATCGCAAGAACACGATTCCTGAATGAAATGGAACCTCTTATCAAACTGGGAGCAAATGAAGTTATACCCGAAGAATTTGAAACATCGATTGAAATCTTTACCCGAGTATTAAGAAAATACCTCGTACCGAAAAATCAAATTGAAAAGTATATCTCCGAAATCCGTTCCGACAGCTATGAAATGCTGCGAATCCTTTCAAAAGAATCCATAACATTCTCCGATTTGAAATTGGATCTCCCAAATGTTGAAATAAGTTCATACAAAATCGGCAAAACATCACCGGTCATAGGAAAAACACTGGCAGAAATTGACCTCAGAAAAAAGTACGGCATCACTCTTCTCATAATTCACAGGAGTGGAAAAACAATCTCAATGCCCGGAGGTAATATGAAACTATGTGCTGACGATATATTGGTCATTATAGGACCCCAGAATAAAATTATAGAAGTCGCAACTCTGTTTCATGATATGGAAGAGTAAAAATTTCTGAATTATCTTTATCTGATGCAGCGATAAAAAGTAAGAAATAATGATTTTATAAGTAATTTCCATAAAATGAATTTATTATAAAATATAAACTTATGAAAATAACTGTCATTCCCCCCGAATATTCGGGGGGAATCCACTTTTTGCCGCTGCATCTTATCTAAAAAACAGGAGTTAAAAGATGAAATAGCATATAATCCTAATTAATTTATTATTATCAATTTTCATTTTATTAAAATGTTCAGGAAATGAAAAATTACTCTTAGATAACAATTTAACGGGCATCCAGCACCTTGGTATTCCTGTACATGATATTGAACAGTCTAAGGCTTGGTATACGGAAAAACTTGGCTTTCAGGTGGTGCATGAGCCAATAGTTTCAACTGAGGAAGGTGACATACCGCCGTTATGTTTTGCAGCGCACATCCATAATCAACAGCTTCCCGACTGAATAACTTATCTCCAGTCCAAACGTTATAATATAAAAATAATTAAATATAAATGGATTAATTAAAAATAAGGGGGTGTAAAATGGACTACAATTGGCTTTTAACAACAATAGCACAATCCTCAGCTGCACTGGTGAGTATATATTCAGGATTTTTGATATTGAGGATTTCTTAAATGTTTTGTTGCAGTAAATAAGGAAGGTATCATTCCGCTTCAAAGAATCTCGATTTAGAGCCGGTGGGTGAAATTTTTAGTTCCACTTTTTTTGCACATTTCGGACACCACCCGACAAACGCTGTCCGTTTTTTGTTTATGTAGATTCTGCTGTAGATTTTACAGCATTTGAATATTATCCCGACGGCTTCTCTTTTTTTTGATTTTTTTTCGTTCTGCATTACTACCCCATTAGCGAGCACTGAATATGCTGCTCAGTTCGTTCTCGAATGCTTTGAATGTGCCCGTGTCAAAAAGGACAAAGACCACGTTTTTTATGTTAACTGCTTCCAGTAGAAAATCGACGGCTTCTTTTATCATAGCATTAGCACATTTTTCAGAAGAGAATCCGCCGACGCCTGTTCCGATAGCAGGAAATGCAATGGATGCAAGCCCTTTTTCATCTGCTAATTTGAGACTGCTCCGCGTTGAGTCTTTGATTTTGGTCAGGTCGGTTTTGAGGTCCTGTCCCATTCCGGCGGCATGGATTACATAGTTTGCTTTTAGTTCTCCGCCGGTGGTTATAACCGCTCTGCCGACTTCTATCGGTCCCTGAGTGACGGCTTCCTTTTCAATCTCAACGCCGCCTTTTCGCTTTATGGCGCCCGCAACTCCACCGCCCATCCAGAGATGGTTGTTTGCAGCATTAACTATTGCGTCGGTCTCCTGCTCTGTTATATCGCCCTGAATTACAGAGATGCCGCCTTCTCCGATTTTTATTTTCATATCTTTACCTCACCATATTTAATATTTGTAAAATGGACTCCGCCTAATTATTGAAGATCATATAAACAGTATATTAACATTTTTCAAATTTAATAATTTTTAGCGGATAATCCAAATTTTATTGTTTTTTTTGAATAAAAATAATTATAAATTTAGATAGTGTATTTTAAATTTTTCCGCTTGATTATACTTATAACAATAGGTATATTTTTAGAATACAAAAGATTGTCAAAAATTCCAGAGGAGCAAATAAAATGAAAAAGATTGAAGCAGTCATAAAACCGTTCCAGTTAGAAAATGTAAAAGATTCTCTTTCAAAGATTGGAATAACAGGAATGACGGTGCTTGAGGTTAAGGGATTCGGAAGACAAAAAGGGCATACGGAATTATACCGGGGGAACGAATATGTCGTTGACCTGCTGCCGAAAGTCAAGCTTGAAATCCTTATTGATGATTCGAGGGTAGAGGAGGTTATTAATACAATTGTTGCATCCGCAAAAACAGGTAAAATCGGGGACGGAAAAATCTTCGTCACGGACGTTGAAGAATGCGTCAGAATCCGAACAGGCGAAACTGGTCTGGATGCTTTGTGAGGATTTTATTTCTATTATTTCCAGGTGCTGTTTAGACATTTTATTGGTCTATATTTAAAGAGTTTTGCAAACATAATAATGTAATCTTAAAAGTTCCTTTTTTTATGGGCAGTACTGTATTACTGTCCTTATGAAAATTTTTAAAAATTGAGGAGGATTAAAATGCGAAATTTTGGCAGTGTTTGTTTAATATTGGTTTTTTGTATCGCTTTATTATCCTGCGGAAAATTCGGTGATTTTGATGCTGATATCCTTTTAGAAGATGGATTTGGCGAATTAAAATCCGGTATGTTTTCCGGCGGTGTAGTTGGAGCACATGCAGAATATCACTACATTTCAGCAACTGCTCCGAAAGGAAACTGGGTGGTATCGTGTTTCAGAAGCAACGGTTCACAGCGGGCGTGGCGCGTTCTTAATGAGGATGGCAGACAAATCATGTACCAGTCTTACACATCATCTAAAAATGAAAGAAGACTCACACATCCTATGATTATTGCAGGAGATGACCTCTGGCAGGACTATACTGTTGAGGTTGAGTTTTCTCCCGATACA
>JAUVVT010000282.1 GCA_030604505.1 bacterium
AATAGTTTTATCCCAGGCGGCTCCATTAGTAGCACTTCTGTCATGGTCAACAAAACTATAATTGAAATCGATTTTCTGTCCCCGCAGGTATTCTTTTTCGAAACCTATTCCAGTTTCATAGCGGACGGTCTTGATATGTTCGGAATCAGGGTCATACGGGTCATCCCATGTATCGAAATTTCCACCGCGCCTGAACTCATTTGCAGCACGTCCAAAAACCTTAACTTTGCTGTTTTTACCAAGTGCATCATAGAAAAATAGATTTCCTGCAGCCCCGAAATTATCGGTTGATACTCTATCGGTAAGATTATCCTGACCAATGTCCGTAAATGGGGGAGTGCTGTTACCTCCCGTTTGGTCAATAGCATCTCCCATATCCTTCTGCAGAGAAAAAACAAGACCTACATTATCCCTCCTCATTGAACCGTTTGCCGTGAAATGATTAGTTCCATATTGTCCAATACTTGAACCAATATTTAACTGCGGCAGAAATTGGGGTTCTTTCATAATAATATTAACTACTCCACCTATAGCATCACTTCCATACAGGGCAGAGCCAGAGCCCTTTACTATTTCAATTCTTTCGATATTGCCTGTTTGTATCTGCTGGAGACCATAAACACCTGCAAGCCCGGTAAATATTGGTTCGCTGTTAATCAATACCTGTGTATATCCGCCGGGAAGCCCCTCAACCCTTATCATAGAAAAGTTACAGTTCGAACACTGTTGTTCAACACGAATACCAGGCTCTGACTCAAGTGCTTCGTAAACATTTGTTGCCTGTTTTTCCTTTAACCTCTCAGATGTGATGATTTCTGTTCGAACAGGAACATCCTTTATAACTTTTGGGGTTCTTGTTGCTGTGACAACAACTTCGTCTCCCATAAAAGGAGATACTGTTAAAAATAGGTCAATGTGAATTAATTCGCCCGCTTTAATTACTATTTCTTTCCTTAAGACTTCATATCCAACCATTGTTGCCTTCAAGGTATACTTCCCTGGCGGCACATTTATAATTCTGTATTCACCGATATTATCAGATGCTGCACCAAAATCTGTATTTTCCAGAATGATATTTGCCCCTGGCATATGTGTGAGGGTACTTTTATCATGAACATGCCCCTCAATTCTGCCATACTGTTGCGGTTGTTCAAGAGCAAATGAATTGTTTGCTATATATATGATAAATAAGCATATTATAGTTATTATTCTATATAAGTTTTTCATTGTATTACCCCCTCTTTAATATTATAATTATAGCGCAATAATGTTAGATAAATTCTTATTAACTACTAATATTGTCCCTTTGAATCACACAACCACTTTAAATAAAAAAATTAAGAATTATAATAACGGAGGGGCTCTGGGAGCCGAAATATTAAAATCATTTGAAGGAAAAAGGTTTGAATATATTGAATAAATTAATGAAGAATTAAGTTTATAAGCAAATTTGGAAGTTAAGAATGAAAATATGAAATTTAAATTACCGATTACATCACATATTGGACAAACTCCAATCTCGTTTATTTTAATCTTATGAAAGTCAACTAAAGGCGATTTGGGATTATCCTCATGATGATGTTTCCCTTCAAGGATCACAAGAGTCTTTATATTATATATATTAAAATCTGCATCTAAATTATGTAGATAAGGCAAGTCGGAGGATACAATAACTCCAAAAAATAATATACAAAGTAATAAGGAAGTACCCGAAGTAAATTTTTTCCGCATAAGTTTCATAATGTTAATAATATAACATTTTTCCATACATTTTCAAGCATTTTATTTACGATAAAGAATTATTAAAGAATTTAATTCTTTGCATTATCTTAGTAAAGATATTTAAAAAGTACTAATACCGATTAAAAACTTGAATTGATTCAGATTGCGGGCATATTCAAATCTTAACTCGCTGAAGAGGGTCAGGTTGTCATTAACATAAAAATCGGAACCGGCAATAAAATTGATTCCAGTATTAAACTTTCTTTCAGTAATTTCGACGACCACAATTGGATTATCTTTGAACATATTATAGGGAAACGATAATTCTGTAAAAGTAAAGTTCAAACCAATCCCGGTGCCGATATACGGATGGAATTTATTCTTCTGAAACAGAAATTGATTCATGTCAAAATTGAAATTTAGGCATGATATAGAACTTTCGACACCTGCTGTTCCCTGTTTTGGAAATGACCCCCAGCTCCACCATTCTGCATTCGGTGAAAACCGAAGTCCTTTAAATGTCCGGAAATCAAACCGCAAATCAATCAAAAATGAGTTCTTGAACCTTGTATTCGAATAATTTGATACTTCAGGATAGATAATATCACGTTTTATGGTATTCGACCCGATTGCTATATTAAAATTTTCAAACTGCAAATATTGATAGGCAAAAATATCATCTGCCGTGAATATTAAAATAATAAGAAATAATATTTTTTTAATCTTATTGTTTATCATCTTTTGAAAGATAACTGCTCGCTTTACGTAAAATTTCTTTTTCTTCCTGGGTTAGATTTTCATAACCCACTTCGTTTATTTTATCAAGTATTGTATTGACCTGCTCTTTGAAATTTTTGTATTCCCTCTGTTTTTTTCTAATAGTTTTCAACCTGTGGTCAGCCTTAAAACGTCCCCAGGCTTCAATTATGTATTCAAAATTTAAACTCTTTCGTAAATAAATAAAACCGATAACCATTCCCCCCCGATGTGCATAGTGTGCAATGCCCGAAGAAGATGAAAATCTTGCCGCCAGAAATGTCATTATACCTAAAATTATCACAAAATACTTGGCTCGAATTGGTATAAAGAAATAAAGGTAGATTATGCGGTTGGGAAAAATCATAGCAAAAGCTGTGAGAATTCCAAAAATTGCCCCGGAAGCACCTATTATCGGAATGAGTGAATTATAGTCAAATATTATGTTAAATATACCGGCTCCGGCTCCCGTAACAAAATAATAAAAAAGAAATTCCCTTGACCCCCAATATCTTTCCAATTCACACCCAAACATCCAGAGAATAAACATATTCATCAATATATGAAAAAATCCACCGTGCAAAAAAAGATAACTAAAAATCTGCCATACGGTAAATTTAGTATATACATACTTGGGAACAATACCAAAATACGGATACAAACTAAAATGAAATGATTTTACAAGTATAATCTGTAATATAAATACTACAGCATTTGCTATTATTAATTTTTTAACGACAGGAGTAATCGCCCTGTTCATCCCTACTTCATAACTTTGATATTCATGGTACATTTTTTAATATTATTTTTTTATACCCTTAATATTGTCACTTAAATCTTTTAATTTATCGGACAACTCTTTCAGTTTTATTGATATCTTCTCAATATCGGGAATTTGATGTTTATTTTTTTCAATTAATCTTAGGTTATAATTTATATCATTCATATTCTTGAATATTTTCTTAATAAGGATACGTATCCTTATAAAAAGATAAAAAAAAGCCGACAGCAAAATAAAGAGTATTCCAAATAATATAATTGTTATTAAGTCAATATTCATATTATCCATAAATTTTCACGCTTACTGATATTTTAAATCTCAAAAATGCTGATAACCTGTCTTTGTTATCTTTTTCCTTTCATCAGAATTCAGTACTATTTCTATTTCGTTTCCTTCAACGATCTCACCAATTTCAAATAGAGGTGTCCTTGTCTGATAACTAAAAATTCTGCATAATTTGTCTTTATTCTCTTGAGAAACAGTGAATAAAAGAGAATAATCCTCACCACCATAAAGAGCATAATCAAGAGGATTCACATTTTAAAAATTTAACATATCTTTCATATAGTCAGAATATGTAATCTGATACTCAAAGATAACAGCCCCTACACTGCTCTGATTACATATATTCCGCAAATCACTGGCTAATCCATCGCTCAGGTCAATCATAGAATTTGCCAGTTTCGATTTTGCTATTATTTTCCCCTCATTTATTTGCGGTATCGGCTTTATATGTGCATCTCTGAAATAATTGACTGAATTCTTATCAATGTTCAACTTACCTAACAATACATCAAGACCGCAGGCAGAATCTCCTAAATACCCGGTCACAAATATTCTATCATTAACCTTTGCTCCGTCCCTGTAAGCAATTTCGTCCTTCTCTATTATGCCAGTTACAACAACATTTATAATAAAATCGTTCCCGGAAGAACACGTATCCCCACCGGTAATATTCAAATTGTATTGGCTCTTTA
>JAUVVT010000107.1 GCA_030604505.1 bacterium
ATTGCTTCGAGCAACAGGTTTTCCCGTTTTTCTTATTTTACTGATGACGAATCGGGGATATATTTTAATACCAATGATACGATTTATGGTCCTATCCATACGAACGAGCAGTTTTATATTATGGGGAGTCCTGTATTTTTCGGTCCGGTTTCGAGTGTAGAGCAGACATACGATGAAATGGGAGAGCCAACGCCGCAGTTTTTAGGTGGAACGGATTTCGGCAGAGAAAGGATTGACCTTCCGATTGATATTTCGATTCTCAGGAATGCTGCTTTATCCGGCGGGCATTATGAAACAAGCGGTGCATTGTGGATTACATTTCAGAGCGACGGCAGCTATCTTTATAAAATTGGTGGGAGTGAGATATGGCAAACAGCCCAGCTCAGTGATATTAATGGGGTGATTAGCTGTGAGGAGGATGTCTATGTTAAAGGGATTATTAATGGGCAGGCTACCGTCGCTTCTTCTCAGGATATATATATCATCGATGATATTTTTTATAATGATGACCCGAGGGAGAATCCACAATCGACCGATATGCTTGGTATTGTGGCGATGCAGAGAGTGATTGTCCAGGATAATGCCGATAACAGGATAAGGTGCGAGATTAATGCAAGTATTATGTCAGTGCAAGAGTCATTTCAGGCGGAGAATATTTACTTCAGTCCGCCGGGAGAGCTTGTTGTATACGGAGGAATTATTCAAGAGACGAAGGGGGCTGTCGGGACACCAACACCAACGGGATATAGGAGATTATATATATATGATGAGAGATTTGAGTATTATTATCCGCCTTATTTCCCGATTGCGGACAGGGCATTTGAAGAGCAATATTATCAGCTTGCAGATGTGAATGTTCTCTCATGGTATGAGTGAGGGATACAAAGCCAATAGCCAATAGGCAGGAAGGAATAAGGAATGACGAGATGAGAGGATGAGCAGCAGTTCGGTATACATTAAGGATAATTTAAAAGGGAAAATCGGTCGGCAATTAAGATATGTGGGAAAAAGATAAAAAAGGGGAGATATGAATTACAGGGAAATAATCGATATGATAAAGGGAAAGATTCCCAGTTATGTGAGGGGTGTGGAAAGAGAGATTATGATTGGTAATGAGGTCAGAGAACTGCCTCAGCAGCAGTTAGCTACATTGAATGACCATTTTAGGGTATTTTTAAAGGTGATGGTTGAAAATAAAGCATCAGATATAGATATAGGTGGTTGGGGATGTAGCGGACATATCTGGTATAGAATTAACGGAATAAAAAAGCCCGAAGAATCTTTTGGAACACTTGATTATGATGAGACCGATATTATGCTGCAGTCAGTACTTGTTGATAGGCAGAGAGAATTATTATATAAGAATAAGAATCTTGATTTTTCTTACAGTGTTAACAGCGGCAACGGGAGCGAGCGTTTTCGAGGTGATATGTACTTTGAACTAAATAATTTATGCCTTAATATGCGGTTGATTCCTCAGGGGATAAGGCTATATAAGGATTTAGGATTTCATCCGAATGTCAACAAGATTATGAATCTTACTCATGAGAAGGCAGGGTTGATACTTATTACAGGTATAACCGGTTCCGGTAAGAGTTCTACATTAGATAGTATTATTGATGCTAATAACAGGACAATTAATGCTCATATTGTTATAATTGCTTCTCCTGTAGAGACTGTTCATAAACCGATTAAATGTATAGTCAGGCATCGTGAGGTCGGCAGGGATGTGTTGTCATTTAAAGAGGGCACAATTCAGGCACTGAGACAGGATCCTGATATTATTATGGTTGGGGAGATGCGGGATTCCGATACGATAGTGACCGTACTTGAGGTAACGGACAGCGGGCATAAGGTTTTTTCTACACTGCATACGGCATCGGCGATTGAAAGTATTGACAGAATTATTGCGGAGTGTCCTGTGGAAGAGCAGGAGCGTGTCAGGATGAGACTTGCGGACACACTGCGGTGTGTTATTTCGCAGAAGCTCGTGCAGGGATTAAACGGCAAGCTTGTTCTTGCAAAAGAGGTAATGCTTATGAATTCGTCAATAAAAGCTGCGATTAAGAATAATAGCATCGAAGAGATATATCAGATGATTAACGAATCGGGCGATATGGGTATGGCTACACTGGAAAAAGACCTTTTGAGACTCTATAAAGAGAAAAAAATATCTCTTGAGAATGCGATGAATTACGCAAATAATAAAAAAAGGATGAATGAATTACTGGGAAGTGCATAAGCTGCTTTCTTTGAAAAAAAGGAATGAAGGACAGCTTAAGGTTTTTCAGGCATTTTTTTTAAAAAAGTGCAGAAGTTAATTAAAAATGTAATACTAACATTTTTTAGAAAAATGAAAAAAGATATATTATCAATTTTTGTTGACGGAAACGAGTTGAAGATTGTCCGGGCTAAACGGATAAAAAGTAAGATAAAAATACTTTCGGTTGAAAGTATTCAATTGAAATTACCTATCGAAGAGAAAGAATCTGTTTATGCGGATGAAAATGTTAAAGAAGATTTTTTTGGTATGGAAGAAAGCGAAAAAGATGAAGCGGACGGTGTAAAGGATAAGCACAGCGAAAATAAGAATATTTTTTATAATGTTCTTAATAAATATTCAGTTGAAAATGGTGCTATTGCGGTTAATCTGCCCGAGTCAAATGTGGGATTTATTTCTTTTGATACTCTTGATGAGAAATCAAAAAGGAAACTTAAAAAAAGGGTCATAGAGGAGATACAGAAGGATTATGATTTAACGGTAACGGGTGAGAAGTTTTTTCTTCTTCCCGGAAGTAACGGATTATGAACGGCTGTTTTTCAGCATGGGAATAATCCTGTTCTTGATATATTAGAGGATATTCAGCCGTTTTTGAAGAATAAACTATCTATTGAGCTTGTGGAGGTAAATGAGATTGCTCTTGTGAACTTTATAAATCGTGTTTATTCGTTTAAAGAAGTTGAGCTGTCCGTTGTTATTTATATTGGAAATGATTTCAGCAGGATACTTTTTATAAGGGATGGTAAAATAGAGAGGTTAATTCCGATAATTAATGAGGGTTATACTTCGGAAAATATTCTTACCCGCTTGTATGGGAAGATTATGCTTGAACGTGATGAGTCATCTCATTTGGAATTCACCAGAATTATACTTGCCGGTGAATCTATATTAATCGAGGGCAAGGAGTTTTTTGAAGAAAAATTTCCCAACGCCGAGGTTTTTTATGCAGGCTATGAAGGGCTTGATATTTCTGCATTGGATGAGAGCGATATTGAGCATCTTTCTTCTTTTGCGATTCCAGTGTCTACTGCGTGGAAAATGCTGGAACCAAAGAACGATGTTTTTACTAGGGAAAATTTTTTACCAAAGGAAGTAAAGAATCGTCAGAAATCTTTGAAAATTGCGTGGTATGAATTAGTTATTTTAATTGCTCTGTGTATTACATTTATTTACTTTTTAGGGCAGTATATTCTTATGGAAAGGAAGATAGGTAGAGCCGAGCATATTACGACTCTTCTTGATAAGCAAATTTCATCGGCAAATGAAATTTTAGTGAAGATGGACAATATTCAGAATCAGATTAGCCAGTATGAGCAGAGATTTGCACTCTATAATTCTCTAATAAAAAATGGTGTAGTGACTTCGAGATTTTTAGAAGACTTATCGCAAAATGTTATGAATACAAGAGCGCTCTGGCTGAATTCACTGAATATAGAAGAAGGTAATTTTTCTATGGGCGGAGAGTCGCTTTTCAAGAACAGGATTTCAGGGTTTGTGTCATCGTATGAAGATTATACTCTGAATAGTGTGAATGGTTTAAGTATCAGGAACAGAGATGTTTATGAGTTCAATTTAAAGGGAAGGATACTTTCTTTTTCAGAAGAAGAGATGAAGAAATAAAATATTGGATTATTAATTAAAGAAGGAAATTGAGAAGATGGTATCGTCAAAAAAAAGTACAATTTTACTGCTTATTTTATTTCTGATAATCACTTTAGTTGGGATTTTCAGGATTCATATATATTCGAACGAGAAACTTAAAAAGATTGAACAGATAAATGAACAGAAGAGAGAGACAGTAAGGGAAATAGCGGATAAGGTGAAAGATTATGATAAGTTTGTTGCTACCTTAAAAGATATTGAAGAGAGATGGAAGCAAAGGGAAAAGGTACTTCAAAGAGACGAACAATCGGGCAAGACTCTTTTATTTTTAAATGAAATAGCGTCAGAGAAAAACAGTGCTGTAAAATTCGATTTTGCATTTATTGAAAAAAAGTTGGAGGAAGGTTATGGGTGCAGTAAATATAATATAACGGGTGATGGATTTTACAGTAATGTATATGGATTTATAAATAAAATTGAGTATGACAGGAATCTTTATAAAATTAAATCTTTTAATATTCGCGGTATTGAAGAGATTTCTAAGAAAAGTCAAAAATCAATTACTAAAGTAAATTTTTCTTTTATATTGGAGGCATATTTTAATCCTGATGAAAATGATTTTGCATCTATGATTGAACCTTCAGTTCATTATAAGAAGCCGGAAATAAATCCGTTTAATCCGCTGTTAAAGAAAAGCATTCCGCCAAATAAGAAGGGCTTGATCGAGGTTGAAGATGCAAAACTGGAGGCGATAAGTCTCAGTAAGATTCTTATTAGAGATAAGAAAGGAAGGTTTAGTTCAATTGAGGTGGGAGATGAGGTGTATCTTGGTTATCTGACAGATATAAGGTCCGAGAAGAATGAAGCTGAGTTTACTTTAAATAAGGGTGGAGTGATTGAAAGAGTGGTTTTAAGAGTATTTACTAAAAAGTGAGAGGATTTATGAAGACAATAAATTTTATGCCGGTCAAGTCGCTGTGTGTTTTGATAATGTTATTTTTTTGTATTCAAGGTTTAGTAGCTCAGGATAGGATTCCGCAAGAATATATTCCGGTTGAGGGTAAAGTAACGTTGAATAAAAGGCTTCCATTCCCAGCGGCAATTCAGACATTAAGTGAGATTAGTTCCCGACTTGAAAAGAGAATCATTGTTGACTTTACAAAACAGGCGCAGAGTATAGGTATTGATATAAAGAATCTCCAGTGGAGGGATGCCCTTGAGCTGATTGTAAAGGTGAATAATTTAGCGATTAAAGAGTATGAAAACTATATCGGGATTATTTATCCGGAAACACCAGCGGCACAGGTGGTACAAGAGGAAGAGACAGTTATCGATATTTCAACGCGTGAAATAAATATATCTGCACTTTTTTTCGATGCAGACAGACAGCGACTGAGGGAGATTGGAATAAACTGGAATTTTATAAAGGTATTTAATAATGGTTCAAATGTTATAGATGGGGAATTAAATACAGCCGGAGAAAAGGCACCAGGGGATGTATTTACGCTGGATTTTTCAAGGATTTCAGGAGACTATGAGATTTCTGCACTTTTAAAGAATCTGGAAACGGATAATATAGGGGAGATTATAGCCAATCCACAAATAACTGTGATGGATAGAGGGGAAGGAAGAGTCCAGATTGGTCAGGATTTTTCTGTAAAGCAGCGAGATTTTGCAGGTAATGTAACAGACCAGTTTTTTAGTTCCGGTATAATTTTAACTGTTCGTCCGAAGATTTTTACGGAAGAGGATATTGACTTTATTTTTCTGGAGGTGGTAACGGAAAGGAGTACAGCGATTCCGAGTGCAATAAGTACAGTGATTAATAAAACTGCGGCTCAGACGTCTGTTCTTTTGTATGACGGAGAAGAGGTGGGGATTGCAGGACTTTATTCCACAAGTGACCGGGTTTCGAGAAGGGGAATACCAATTTTAAAGGATATTCCCAAATGGTTTTTGGGGCTCAGATATTTATTTGGATACGACCAAAATGAGAAGGTGAAAAGGGAACTGGTTATTCTTTTGAAGGCGGAGATTGTTCCGGATATTAAGGAGAGGATTGCCAGCAAAATCGAAGGAGAAAATGTTTTGATGAAAAAAAGGGCGGAATTGAAAGAGCGGGTTGAGTCGCAATTGGAGCGAGTTGAAAAATAGCTTGTATTTTATAAAAGTGTTAAAACGGTTGAATGGTTTTGTGATTGTTTTATTAATCCCTCGATAAATCGAGGGATTAATTATATTTTATTGATTTTGTTTAATAATAGGGATGTTCCATTTTTTTATTCTGTACCGCAGGTGGTTTCGTGATATGCCCAGCTTTTTAGCAGTGAGTGATTGATTGTAGTTTGATTCTCGAAGTGCTCTTTCGATGATATTTTTTTCAACTTTCCAGAGTGTCAAATCTCCTTCTCTGAACTTGAAGTCTTCTTTTTGTTGGCGGATTTTTCCAAAGATGCCGAAGATTTCCTGCGGGAGTTCACGTGGAGTGATGATATTATCTTTAGCGAGGACTATTGCCCTTTCGATAATATTACCAAGTTCTCTGATATTTCCGGGCCAGGAATAGTGTTTTAAGAGGACTAATG
>JAUVVT010000414.1 GCA_030604505.1 bacterium
AAAGCGGACTCTTTGACGAACTTACTGATAAACTCAAGCATACTTTTGCCGAGCTGTATCAGTGGAAGATGGCACTCGAAAAGGAGGGCGGCGGACAAGCAGTAACGAGCGAAGACCTCACTGTGAATTATTACAATATCGTAACAGGAAAAAGTTTCCAATAAGAAATGTGAGGGCGAAGCATTCAGCAAAATATTTTTTAAAAAATTTACAGTATAGACAAAATAATGCTTCGCCCCTACGAGAAAAATAAATTTGTGAATATATCATTAATTGAAATAAGAAGGAAATTTTATGGACATAGCTGCTTTACAAAAAGAGAATCAGTATTTAAGACACGCGGTTGAGGAGCTTTCTTTTTTAAACGAACTCTCCCTTTCAATAGGTTCTTCATTTAATTCAGAAGAGATAATGCAGATGATTATCAGAAAGTCGATTCGTGTAATAAAAGCTGAACAGGGTGATATAATTTTAGTGGACAGCGAAGGTGATAAAGAGGTTAAGACCCTTGTTCGGACTATGGCGAGTTATGGAGACCACAAACCTTTCAGTATAAATCAGAATCTTATCGGCTGGATGCTGATACACAAGAAACCGCTCAGTATCGCTAATCCGAAAAATGATACGCGTTTTCCCGGGGTACAATGGGACAGGTCAATAAAATCAGTTGCCTGCGTGCCTCTGATAGCAAAATCTAAATTAACAGGTATCCTTTCGGTATATAACAAAAAAGGGGAAATAAATTTTACGGATAATGATTTAAGACTGTTATCCATAATCGCAGGTCAATCAGCCCAGATTGTTGAGAACGCACGTCTTTATGAAGAAGAGCAAGCCTTTTTTAAATTAAAGGAGGAAGCACGACTGGCACGTGAAATCCAGATAAATCTTCTCCCTAAATCCAATCCCGATATTCCTGGTTATAATATTGCGGGCAGAAGCATACCTGCTTTGAGTGTGGGAGGGGATTATTACGATTTCATATCAATGGATGATTACAGCATCGCCATTTGTCTTGGTGATATTTCCGGTAAGGGAATGCCCGCTGCTCTTTTGATGTCAAACTTACAGGCAGCAGTGAGGGGACAAACATTAATCGGCAACCTGCCTAAGGATTGTATCAGCCGTACAAACAGATTGTTATTCAGAAGCACAGACTCAAATAAATACGCCACATTATTTTACGGAATTTTGAATCTTGAAAAAAACGAGTTCTGCTATACCAATGCGGGCCATAATCCACCTATGCTTTTTAAAAGCACGTCTAATCCAACACTACTAAAAACGGGTGGACCTATAGTAGGATTTGTGGACAATATTGAATACCCACACGAAACTATTTTTTTTGAGCTGGGGGATTTGTGTGTTATATATTCCGATGGAATAACCGAAGCTATGGATTCATCTGAAAAGGAATTTGGAGAGAAAAAACTTGAATCACTTGTGAAAAAAAATATGGCTCTGTCATCAAGCGAAATAATAGAAAAGATTGTTGAAGCAGTTTATGAACATTCCAGAGATGTTCCTCAGTCAGACGATATTACGATAATTATAATTAAAAGGATTTGACCATAATTATTCATAAATTATAGTTATTTTCCGGCTATTAGCTTTTAGTAATTGGCTTTTAGCTTAATGACCAGAAAATTGCGATAGAAATTTTTTTTAGGGGGAAGGTGAAGAACACCTTCGCCAGCGGCGAGTAGCGGTTTAAAAGCTTATGGAACGGGTGAAGTATGAGTGGGAGGAGTTTGAGGTGTGAAAGATAATTGGAGAGACTATTTATAATTATAATATATGACAAAATGAAATATAATTCAGAGATGCATCATAGAAAGTCAGTCAGATTGAAGAAATATGACTATTCTGAGCCCGGGGCGTTTTTTGTGACGATATGCACGCATAACAGGGAATGCAGGTTTGGGAATATTATAAATGAGAATTTGAGATATTCAAAGATTGGGACTATTGCAGAGGAAATTTTAACTGAAAAAGTGAACAGTATAGGATTAATGAGATTAGATTCATATGTGATTATGCCTAATCATTTACATATGATTATATTTATTGAAGACAGTAATATTCATCCAATGGGCGTTTCAAGAAACGTCCCTACGAAGAATAAAAAAATATTACCTCATCGTAATTGCGTAGTTAATAACACGCAAAGTAAATCACATAGTCGTAGGGGCGTTATTCATAACGCCCAAAATAGGCAATATTATTCGTATATTTCTCCTAAAGGTAATTCTCTTTCGATACCTGTAAGAAAATATAAAGCAGCTGTTACTCGTTGGTGTAATAATAATGGTTATAAATTTTTTAAATGGCAGCGCAATTACTACGAACATATAATCAGAAATGAAATAGAATTAAATCAAATCCGTGAATATATTATCAATAATCCATTAAAATGGGATTTGGACAAAGAAAATCCAAAAAATTTAGGTAATAAAAAATGATAAGCTAAACCGTATTATGTTGCAATGTCCTCGAAAACATTCGCAGTGAGGAGCGGTTTAAAAGCTTATGGAATAGGTGAAGTATGAGTGGGAGGAGTTTGAGGTGTGAGGATGAGATAAACCACCCTTTATATTTCATAACCAATAAACAAAAAGGAGGATAATATCATGGCAGAAAAAGGATATTGCGTTAAATGCAAGGCAAAAACCGAAATGAAAGATGCAATAAAAGTTACAATGAAAAATGGCAGACCGGCATTGAAGGGAGTATGTCCTAAATGCGGGACCGGGATGTATAGGATATTGCCTTCGAAATGATGTTCGATTGTATGGTGTAAAATTAGAAGTCAACAGAATTTCTGCAAAAATATGGATTGATTAAATGATAGGCAAAACAATATCACATTATCCGCCCAGGTCCACACCATAAGCGGGCAAGCGGATCCGCCAACGG
>JAUVVT010000029.1 GCA_030604505.1 bacterium
AAAAAAATTAAGCTAAACCAAATATAAACAAAAATTATTAAAATAAAAAGTAAAATTTTTGAACGAAATGAATATTTATCTGTATTTTAAAACAGAGGTACCTTAGAACAACTTTTTAACTATGAGTTTCACGGCTTTTTTTGAGAGAAAAAATGAACATTTTATCACAGGAGGTATACAAATGAAAAAAATAGCTCTAATATCAATAGTAATGGTTTTCCTTTTTTCAATAACTGTATTTGCACAGGGGAGAAGACAAGCCACGGATGAGGTGAGACAGAGAAGAGACAATATGCGCTTGAACCTTACAGAGGAGCAAAAAAGCAAATTAAAGGAACTTAGAGAAAGTTGTCGAACGGAAAGCAGCCAATTGCATAAAGATTTAAGAGAGGCGAAAACAGAACTTCGAAAATTGATGGAAGAAAAGGATGTAAATGAGTCTGTAGTGAACCAGAAGGTAAACCAAATCAATTCAATTCAGGCTGACCTGTTAAAAAAGAGAATTAAATTAAATCTTGAAAATAGAAAGGTTTATACTGCTGAACAGTGGGAAAAATTAAAGAATATAAAGAAGTTCGCGTTAAGAAAAGGAATAATGTCAAAACGAATGGCAGCTCATAGAAGACCTTTTATGATGAACAGGAATTTTAATCATCCTCAATCCAGGTTCTTCGACAGAAGATTTGATATAAGGAGAAGACCTTTTTTAAGAGATAGAATGTTTGATAATCAGCGGTTTCAGAGACCTCAAATGCCACAAAGACAAAGATTTGACAGACAGTTCGATAGAGGATTTGGCAGTATTTTAGAACCTGAATTTGACCTATTACCCGATTTTGAACCAGACGTAATGGCAGAGGATTTATTTATTGGGGAAACCAAATAATAGTAGTTAATTGCAGGAAAGGGTGAAGTTTTTTATTAATGAATTTTACCCTTTTCTGTAAACCTATATATGTGAAAAGTTTGAACTTTAATTATATTATGAATGTATAATAATACATTGTGGGAACAGAAATTTTACTTAAAGAAATCTCGGATGAAGCACTTGTGGAAGATGTGAAACGGGGCTCAAAGGATGCTTTTACTGAACTGGTGAGAAGGTATATGAAAAAGGCAAACTCAATTGCCTGTCAGTTTGTCGGGAACAGTGAGGATGCCAAGGATTTATCGCAGGAGGTTTTTATAAAGATTTATCAGTCAATTTCGAGTTTTAAAGAAGGTCATAAGTTTTTTTCATGGTTTTACCGGATTTTATTAAATCATTGTATAAATTTTCGTAAGAAAAAATCAATTTTCCCGTATTATACGCAAGAATTGAATGACCGTAAGGATTCCTACAGCTCAGCAAATGTTTCAATCGATGAGAAGCTCAAGCAAGATGAACTTAAAGAAGAAATTAATAAGGCGATTTCAAAACTTCCTTTAAGGCAGAGGAAGGTCGTTATTCTTTGCGATATAGAAGGATTGACACAAAAGGCAGCTTCTGAAGTCCTTAATATATCAGAAGGGACTGCGAGGTCGAGATTGTTTTATGCACGGAGAAAATTAAAAAAATATTTAAAAGACTATTTTCTTTGAAAAAAGCAGGTTCCCCCGAGTTATCGAGGGAGCCGCTTATGGTGGAAATTAAATTTTACATATTTTAAATTTAGAAAAGATTAAAAAATGAAATGTAAAGAGGTTAGAAAATATTTTGATAAGTTTCCTGAAAATACGGAGATTTCAGAACATTTAAAAGGATGTGAGGCATGTAAGGAAGAATATCGGCAGTTTTTGGCTTTAAAAGGTATTCTTGAAAAGGCACGTGCTCCCCAGAAGGATGAATTGTTTTGGGATAAATATGTCGATGAAATTGAAGATAAGATGAGGAATCTTCCGCAAAAGGAAAAGATAAAAATATTGGAAAAAATTGAGCTTCCAATGTTTCTCAGGCAGCCCGTTTATGCAGCGGCAGCTGTTGTGGTGCTGATAACTGGGATTTTTATGTATAATAGATGGGTTCCCGGTGAAAGCGAAGCTGATTTTTACAGTAATTCTTTAGGATTTTTTCTTGAAGAGTTTGAAAATGTTGCGTCTGAGAATTTGTTTTCAAAAAATTTTCCTCTCAATGAAGAAGATGTAAAATTATTAATTAATTCTCAATTTGATTTGAATAATGAAAAAAATTAAGATTTTAATAGTTATACTTTTGGGTGGATTATTATCCGGTAGCAGTATTTTTGCCCAGGAATTTGGTGAAGATGAAGTGGGGATTGCATTGAGGAAGATGGTTGATGCCAGAACTAATTGCAGGTATATGGGGGATTTGAGTATCAAAGTTTTAAAAGGCACACGGTCGAGGGTATATAACAAGAAAATCTGGATTGAACCACCTAATAAAATGAGAGAGGAAATCGTCTTTCCCGGGACAGAGAAAACAATAATACGGATTTCAAATAACGACAAATTTGAAACAAGAATAAATGGTAGGAATTTCTTAACGGAAAGGAGGCGACATCCGAGACAGGGATTCAGAATATTGAGCATGATGAGAAAAAACAATGATATTACAATTAGTGATGATGTAATGATTGCCGGGAGAGAAACCAGGCTTATTTTGATGAAACCAAAAATGGAGAAAAGGAGGAATGTAAGAGTCTGGGTCGATAAAGAGACAGGTGTAACGCTTAAAAAAGAGATTTTTGGTTATGATGATGAAGTTCTAGTCCCTGTTTACCAAATGCATTTTACAAACATAGATTATAATTATCCTGAAAATCCGGAGTTGTTCCGGATAAAGGAGAAAAGACGTTCTCCAAGAGTAAACACAAGGGAATTTACATCAATCGAAGAAGCAAAACAGCAGGTAAGGTTTCCGTTTTTAACTCCTGATATTATTCCAAACGGCTATCAACTCGGCAGGGTAAGGGTCGCAAGAGAAAGAGGAAATGTTACTGTTCATCTGAATTACAGCAACGGTATCACTTCATTTTCAATATTTCAAACGAGGGGCAGAATTCCACATCATTTTAGAAGGAGCTTTGATAAAAATAACGAAAACAATGTAATTGAAATAGCTCGTGGGAGTCGCACAATATTTTTCCGAAAGCTCGGTCCATTTAATTTAACCCTAATCGGGAACTGCCCCAAAGAGATATTAAAACCCGTCATCGAGAGTTTTTCACCTCCCGAAAAACCACAATTCTAAGATTTCTATTTTTTCCTTGAATAAATGAAATTTTATTCTAATATAATAATATATTTAACTTACTCATTTTAAAAGATAGCGTTACCGGCTTTCATTACGGGGAATAGAAGAAATTATGGATTCTTTCAAAGGAAGATATGTTCTTATTACCGGTGCCTCGATGGGCATTGGGTATGAGTTTGCAAAGCTGTTTGCAAAAAACGGTGCAAACCTTGTTCTTATTGCACGAAGCAAGGATAAATTACTTGGAATAAAGAAAGAAATTGAAAATGAATATGATGTAAATACCATTGTTATGGTAAAGGATTTGATAACAGGTAATGCCCCAATAGAGATATATAATGAACTAAAAGAAAAAAATATCAATGCCGATGTACTTGTAAATAATGCAGGATTTGGGTATTATGGAGAATTTTCTGAAACAGACCTGAACAGGCAGCTTGATATGATTCGGCTAAACGTAATGTCTCTGGTTCAGCTTACCGGATTATTTTTGCCCGATATGATTGAAAAAGAATATGGGAAAATTCTTAATGTCGGTTCTATTGCCGGATTTCAGGGAATACCTACACATAGTGTTTACAGTGCAACAAAGGCGTTTGTACTGCTTTTTTCAGAATCAATAGCTGATGAGCTTGAAGGAACGGGTGTTACAGTTACCTGCTTATGTCCCGGATCAACCGTGACTAATTTTTTTGAAACGGCGGCAATGAAACGGTCAAGATTACACAAATTCAGATTAATGAAAGCAGATAAGGTCGCAAAAATCGGCTTTGATGCTTTGAAAAAGAACAAGACAATTATTATTTCGGGGACAGGAAACAAAATCGCAATGTTTTTGGAAAGGTTTTTACCAAGGAAGTTTGTTACAAACTTGGCAGGAAGGGTTAATAAAGTTCAATAACAAAAATTTCCCCTCGTATGAGGGGAAATTTATGTAAAAAGTTTTTTGGGACACCTTTTTTTCAAAAAAGGTGCCTACTTTCTTTTCAAAGAAAGTAGGTTAAGAGGATTTTTGAAATGCGCCGTTTGCCGAATTGGATGAAGGTTAAAGCTCCCTTTGGGGAAAAATATATTGAGATGAAAAGACTGCTTGATGAGTATTCTGTCAATACAATTTGTCAGAATGCATTATGCCCGAATATCGGAGAGTGTTTTAATAATGGGGTGAGCGCTTTTTTGATACTTGGAAAGATATGCACGAGGCATTGTCTTTACTGTAATGTGTCAAGTAGTAAACCGGAAAAGATTAATGAAGCGGAAACTGAAGGGATTGCTAAAATTGTTAATCATTTCGAAATGAAACATGCGGTTGTAACTTCGGTTACAAGAGATGATCTTCCTGACGGTGGTGCTTCTCTTTTTGTCAAAACTATAAAGGAAATCAGAAATATAAATCCAGATACCTCAGTCGAGGTTCTTATACCGGATTTTAAGGGTTCTGATGAATCTTTAAAGATGGTTGTTTTAGAAAAACCGGATATTTTAAACCACAATATTGAAACAGTCGAACGTCTGTACCCTGTTGTCAGGCCTGAAGCAGACTTTAAAAGGTCGCTCGAACTGCTCAGGAGGATTAAAGAGTTCGATAAGAGCATAAAGACAAAATCGGGTATAATGGTGGGGCTCGGCGAGACAAAGGATGAAGTGGTGCAAGCAATGAAAGACCTGAGGGAGGTTTCATGCGATATGCTGACAATCGGACAGTATTTAAGTCCGTCGGAAAAACATTATCCAATAAAACGGTTTTATCATCCTGATGAGTTCCTGGAGATGAAAAATATCGGGGAGGAACTGGGATTTTTAAAAATTAAATCTACACCCCTTGCAAGAAGTTCTTATCAATTTTAAATGAATAAAATATAACAGCAAATAAAAAGGCCGGTTATATTAACCGACCTTTAAGTTTAAATATTTTATATCCTTATGATAAATTTACTTTAGTGGACTTATCAAAAGAAAGTTTTTTCTTTCTGTGATATGTAGGCTGTGAATCATCCTTGTGGTTAAAAAGAGATACATAAATTGATGCACCAAAAAATAGGAAAAGTGCCATAGCACCTAAAAATGTTAAAATATTGAGTAGCATAATAACCACCTCCATTTATAATATCGGAAAAAACGGAATTATGCTTTAATTTAAGATTATTATATTCATTTTTTAATAATATCGAATTGCAAGTGCCTTAATAATAAATAGTTAGTAAGAGAATTTTAATAAATTCTTGATAATAACTAAAAATTACAATATATTGTATATTCAAATGTTTTTTAGTAATTTCCATTTGAGGATTGAAATTTTGAATTAATTAGTAAAAAAGGATAAAAATGACGTTTGCAGAGAAAATATTGTCGGTTAAATCTGGAGTTGATAGAGTTCAAGCGGGTGAAATTGTTGAAGTTGAACCTGATTTTATTATGTCTCACGATAATACTGCCTCTATAATAAAGACATTTGAAGAAATCGGTGTAAAAGAGGTTTTTAACCGGGATAGGGTTACTGTTTTTCTTGACCATTGTGTTCCTGCCGCTAATGAGGAACATGCGAAAAATCACGATGATATAAGAAAATTTGTAAGAGAGCAAAAGATAGAGAATTTTTTTGACATAAGTTATGGAGTATGCCATCAGGTATTTTGTGAGATGGGTTTTGCAAAACCGGGTGAGTTAATTCTTGGAGCGGATTCACACACCACGACATACGGTGCATTCGGGTGTTTTTCTGCTGGTATAGGAAGGTCGGAGCTCGCTGTTATACTTGCATCTGGAAAAATGTGGCTCAAGGTTCCATCATCCGTAAAGATTATTGTAGAAGGTAGTTTTCAGAAAGGCGTTTCTGCAAAGGACTTGATTTTAAGGATTATTGGAGATATCGGAAGTGATGGTGCGCTTTATAAGTCGGTTGAAATTCATGGAGATGGATTACAGAATATATCTATGGAAAGCCGGATGGTTTTGACAAATATGTCTGCTGAGGCGGGTGCAAAAAATGCATATATTCCGCCGGATAAGACCGCAGTTGACTGGCTTGTAACAAAAGGTGTAAAAGATTTTAATCCGATTTATCCCGATGATGATGCGGAATATGAAAAGGTTCTGAAATACAATCTGAATAAACTCGTGCCTCTGGTTGCCTGTCCCGATTCAGTTGATAATGTAAAGGAGGTTTCGGAGGTAGAGGGGACAAAAATAGACCAGATAGTTATCGGGACCTGTACAAACGGGCGATTGGAAGACCTTGAAACAGCGGCAGATATACTAAAAGATAAAAAGACAGCAAAGGATGTCCGCCTTCTGATTTTTCCTGCATCGAAGGAAGTATATCTTGAATCACTTAAAAAAGGAATAATAGAGATACTTGCAGAAGCAGGCGGTATAATTATGAATCCGGGCTGCGGTCCCTGTCTTGGAGCACATCAGGGAATTTTAGCCGATGGAGAAGTCTGCCTTTCTACTTCAAATAGAAACTTCAAAGGAAGAATGGGCGGAAGTAAATCAAAAATATTTCTATCAAGTCCGGCAATCGCAGCCGCCTCTGCGTTAACAGGAAAAATAAATTACTTTCTTTGAAAAGAAAGTAATCAAAGAAACTTTAACCAAATTTTTCCCTCGTAAGATGAAAAATTTAAAGGGATGTTATGATAATAAAAGGAAAGGTCTGGAAATACGGGGACAATGTAAATACGGACGTAATTTATCCGGGTAAATATACTTATATCAGATGTTCGCCTGAAGAGATGGCAGGGCATGCCCTGGAAGTGATTGACCCGGACTTTTCAGGCAGTGTTGCTGAAGGAGATGTAATAGCAGCAGGCAAAAACTTTGGCTGCGGGAGTTCGAGGGAACAGGCAGCACAGTGTCTGAAATATGCAGGTATTAGCGCAGTTATCGGGAAGTCATTTGCAAGGATATTTTTCAGGAATGCTATAAATAACGGACTTCTGGTTATAGAATCGGAGGAAGCATCTGAAAATTTATCCACAGGAGATGAAATTAGTATTGATACGGAAGAAGGGACAATAAAATCTGGTAAAATGGTTTTTAACTTTGCTCCGCTTCCGGATTTTTTTTCAGAAATTATAGAATGCGGAGGTATAATCCCATATACAAGAAAGAGGTTAAAGGTAAACGGGATTTAAAAAGCTTTAAAAGAAGGATTAATTTAAGATGTCGAAATATAAGATTGCACTTCTGCCGGGAGACGGTATTGGGAATGATGTGATGGATGCTGCAGGGATTGTTCTTGATAAAATCGGTCTTGATGCTGAATACAAAGTTGGCGATATTGGATGGAAATTTTGGATTTCTGAAGGAAATCCTCTTCCTGAACGGACAATCGAGATGCTCAAAGGATGTAAGTGTGCGCTTTTTGGAGCAATAACCTCAAAGCCGAAAGAAGAAGCAGAAAAAGAATTAAGCGATAATCTAAAAAATAAAGGTTTTGTTTATTCAAGTCCGATAGTAAAACTCAGAAAGGAATTTGACCTTTATGCAAATATAAGACCCTGCAGGGCGTTCCCGGGAAATCCTCTTAATTACAGGGATGATATTGATATAGTTATCTTTAGAGAAAACACAGAAGACCTTTACAGCGGTGTAGAGTTTTTTCCTCTGCCTGAAGAATTAAGGGAAACACTAATGAAATACAGTACAAATATGGCACAATATTCAATGGCTGCTAATAGTGAAATAGCTGTTTCATGCCGAATTCTTACCAAAAATGGATGCAGGAGGATTGTAAAATCTGCTTTTGAATATGCCAAGAGCAACGGGTATAAATCGGTTACCATCGTGGAAAAGCCGAACGTGGTTAGGGAGACGAGTGGATTGATGCTTAGAGAATCAAGGGATGTCGCACGTAATTACTATCCTGATGTGGAATTATGGGAGGCAAATGTTGATGCGATGGCGATGTGGCTTATAAAAAATCCACAGGATTATGGAATAATAGCTACTTCAAATATGTTCGGGGATATAATTTCAGACTAGAGCGCTCAACTTGTAGGCGGGCTCGGATTTGCATCGAGCGGAAATGTTGGTGATAACTTTGCGGTTTTTGAGCCGACTCACGGGTCGGCACCGAAGTATGCCGGAAAATATAAGGTAAATCCAATAGCTATAATACTTTCGGTTAAACTTATGCTTGAATATCTTAACGAAAAAGAATGGGCGAAAAGATTAGAGAATGCAATTGCAAACATAATCAAGGAAAGTCACGTCAAAACGTATGATATGGGGGGTAATTCTACTACAATCGAAGTAGCAAAAGAAATTGTTAGCTTTCTTTGAAAAGATAAGGCAGTAAAAAATGAAAATTAACTGTAATTACTTCTTTTTGTATTGTCATTTTTCAAAAATAGTAAATACAAATAAAGGTGGGAGTTAAAATTATTAAAGAAATTTTCAAAGAACTAAGAAGACATACCCCCTTTACTATCTTTGGTGCTGTCACCGGGATAGTTGTTATGGGGCTCTTTTATAATATTCCGAATGATATTTCTTATAGTATTTTTTATATACTGCACCCGGGTCACGTTCTTTTAAGTTCTTTTGCCACTGCATCAATGTATAAATTACACTGCCAAAAACCCAGATTATTGACTATAATTTTAATTGGCTATGTCGGCTCAATTGGCATAGCTACATTAAGTGATTCAATCATTCCTTATCTGGGAGAAACTCTTCTTGAGCTTCCAAATAGAGAAATTCATCTGGGATTTATTGAAGAATGGGCAATAGTAAATCCTCTGGCTTTTATAGGTATTGCAGTCGCTTATTTTATACCAAAAACTAAATTTCCTCACGCAGGGCATGTTCTGTTGAGTACGTGGGCATCTTTGTTTCATATTATTATGGCTATGGGAGGAACAATAAACTGGATTTTAGTCATTGCTGTATTTTTATTTTTGTTCGTTGCGGTTTGGATACCTTGTTGTTTGAGCGATATTATATTTCCTCTCTTGTTCGTCAAGGAAAGAACTGAGGAATAAATTAGACACCTTTTTTTAAAAAAGGTATCCCCTCCGCAGAGAAGATCCGCTTGGTCGGAAATAACTCTAAATTAAATCTCCCCTCATATGAGGGGAGATTTGTTTAAAGTTTTACCCGCCAGAGGCGGGTCCTTCGGATTGCTTATTTCTTTTTCAAAAGAAGTAAGTAAAAAAAATGTTTTTAATTTGGTAAAAAATTATTAAATTAACGTTAATTTTAAAAATAGGAAAGGTGTCCGAGTGGCTGAAGGAGCACGCTTGGAAAGCGTGTGAGGCCAAAACCTCCGGGGGTTCGAATCCCCCCTTTCCGCAAGGTTAATTATATGTATTAATAGTTATCAATTTTATTTAAAAATCTGACCTGCGTGATATTGTAAAAGGAAAACAATCCCTATTTCAATTTATAAAGAGATTCTTTCATTTTTCAGGCAGTTGTCGAAAAGATTTTAAAATATTCAAAAATAATATTTGTTAAAATATTGAACTTAGTAATAATTGAAAAAGAATATATTTAGAAGTTCCCATCGGGCGATGGGGACAAATTTTGAGATAATTATTGCATCTGAAAAGGATGAGTACCATCTTCGTATTCTTACTGAATGGCTCTTTGAAAGTTTAGACCGTTATGAAAATAATATGAGTTTGTTTATTGAGGGGAGTGATGTTGAATATATAAACAGATTTGCCGGGCAGAGAGAGGTGAGAATATCGCCCGAGGTTTATGAGATAATAAAAACTGCAAAAGATTATTCGCAGATTACGGGAGGATACTTCGATAT
>JAUVVT010000175.1 GCA_030604505.1 bacterium
ATTTGCCGGTTTAAACATAATAAATTCAAAACGTCCATTCCCGGGAAGCTTTGTTATGAATTCACTTGACCTTATGGGTATTGCCACCATCTCCGGTGGACTTATAAATCCTCCGTATGATGACTATGAAGTATTGTCCTACAAAGATATTGGTTCTTATTTATATAAAAAAATAATTATTCGTAATAATAGAATTATAAGTTATATCTTTATCAATGAAATTGACAAAGCCGGAATATTTTACGGACTTATGACAAACAAATTTAATGTAAAAAATATCAAGCAGTATCTATTAAAAAAAGATTTCGGATTTGTATATACGGAACAAAAATATAGAAAAAAATATTTTGAAAACCCGGCATAAATAATAATAACCGATGAATCAACAAAAAATATTCGACAGAGGAATCAGAAATATCTCCGGATGCGGGCTGGTCGGATGGATCAACAAGAATAGAAAAAAAGTCTCCGGAGAGATAATCAAGAAATCCGTGTGTCTTTTAAACGACAGGGGAAATGGACTCGGTGCGGGTTTTGCCGCTTATGGAATTTATCCCGACTATAAAGACCTTTATGCATTCCATCTGATGTATGATACCAAAAAAAGTCAAAATGAAACTGAAAAACACTTAAAAGAAACCTGTACTATTGAGCATCTGGAGCCAATTCCGACAAACCCAAAAGCGATTAAAAATTCCAATCCATCTTTAATGAGATATTTTCTTAAGCCAAAACTTGCCGGTAAAAACATTGATACTTCCGCAAACACTGAAGATGATGAAGTTGTTAAAATTGTGATGGCAGTGAACGACCGGATTGAAGGGGCATTTGCATTTTCAAGTGGTAAAAATATGGGCACTTTCAAAGGTGTCGGATTCCCGGAAGAAATAGCCAACTTTTACGAAATTGACCAATACAGCGGATACATCTGGATTGGGCATACAAGATTCCCGACAAACACTCCCGGCTGGTGGGGCGGTGCACATCCATTTACCCTGCTCGACTGGGCTATAATACATAACGGAGAGATTTCATCTTACGGCATAAACAAAAGATACCTTGAAATGTTCGGTTACAAACTGACACTTATGACCGACACCGAAGTTGCAACTTATCTTTTTGACCTGTTAGTGAGAAAACAAAAATTAAGTATAAAAACAGCATGCACAATTCTTGCACCTCCATTCTGGAAAGATATCGACAGAAATAATTCCAATTCTGATTCTATGGAAAAACTCCGCATGATTTATGGAAGCGCTGCTCTGAACGGACCTTTTGCAATACTATTTGCACACAAAAATGGTCTTGTTGGATTCAATGACCGTGTAAAACTCCGCCCGCTGGTACTCGGAACAAAAGGGGACACGGTCTATATGTCAAGTGAACAATCGGCAATCTATGTAATGTGCGATTCACCGGAAAAAGTCTGGAGCCCAAAAGCAAGCGACCCGGTAATCGTCAACCTGAATAAAAACTAAAAAAATAAATATCCTTTTAAAAAAAGAATATGACATTACCACGTCATCAAGAAAAGTTTAAACTATTTCTAATTCCGTGCGCAGCACGGAATTAGAAATATTGTTAAGTTTCTTTGCTTACTTTCTTTTCAAAAGAAAGTAAAAAAAATTTTAAATTATAAAAATGAAAACAATAGACGCAAAAGGGGTATACTACAGGGATTTAAACAGACTAATCCGTGAGACAATAAACAACGGTGAAAGAGAAATCTATCTGAAAAACGTAAAAGGTCAGTATTACATCTGTGATGGAATTAAAGGAAAAAATATAAAAGTAACAATAGACGGAATTCCCGGCAACGACCTTGCAGCATTTATGGATGGTCCCACAGTAATCTTAAAATCAAACGGTCAGGACAATATCGGCAATACGATGACCGGCGGAAAAATTATTGTTAACGGCATAGCAGGTGACGTTTGCGGATACGCTATGCGCGGGGGAAAATTATTCGTTAAAGGTGATGTCGGCTACCGTGTCGGTATTCATATGAAAGGATACAAAAATCTTAATCCTGTCATAATTATCGGGGGAAAAGCCGGCGATTTTCTCGGGGAATATATGGCGGGAGGAATTTTAATTTTGCTCGGATTAAATGCGAAAGATAACGAACCCATTTACGGCGACTATCTTGGAACAGGAATGCACGGTGGAGTAATGTATATCAGGGGAAACATAGACCTATCAAGATGCGGAAAAGAAGTTGGAATCAAAAAGTTGGATAAAAACGATAAAAAAATCCTCAGTTCTCTTATAAAAGAATTCTCTGAGGATTTCTCAATAAATTATGATAAAATTATGTCAAAAGAATTCGTAAAATTATATCCGAAAACAAATCGCCCTTATGGTGCCCTTTACGCAAAATAATATCACTTCCCTGCCTTGCCATTCCAGCTGCGGATATATTCCCTAATCTCTTCCGGAGTATACCTTCTTTTATCAGTAATCGTTTTTAACTCTTTTGTTATCTGAATATACTCTTCCCTCGTATGACTCAATCCCATCTCTTTTCCAAGCATTTCAATTACGTTCTTACCAAGCAGCCTGTGCCCTACTTCAAGAGTCCTTGAAACACCAAACTCCTCAATATCAAATATCTCGTATGACTTCGGATTTCTTATAATCGCATTAGTATGAATCCCGGCTGCATGATGGAACGCATTATCGCTCGAAAAATAATTATTAAACGGAATATCAATATCAAGAAACTCGGCAAGTTTCCTGTCAAGCTCAACCAATTTTTTCAAATTATAATGGTCTATATATTCCCTGTCTGAAATATAAAGTCTTGCAATTAATCCGCCAACTGGCGTTATTCCATTTCTCTCACCTATTCCCATTATAGAAGTATCGATATGTGTTGCACCGCTCTTAAGAGCAGTATAGCTGTTTATTATTGCACAACCTGTATCATTATGACCGTGATATTCCATATCGATATTATATCTATTCTTAAAATGTGTAAATAATTCCTCTATTTGATTAGGGAGTGCAATTCCGGTCGTATCAGGAAAACCGATTCTGTCAACGCCTGCATTTACCACACCATCAAGAACCTTTTCCAGGTCCTCCAGATTACTTCTCGTTGCATCTTCACCGCTGAATCTCGTCTCGATTTTCATTCCTTTAAGATATTCAGTCATCTTCACTGCTTGTTCTGCCACAAAGTTTATATCCTTTCTTGTACTGTATTTCTGTAAGATCGGCGATGTTGCGAACATCATATGAATAACATCAACACCCGAATCTAAAGAAATATCAATATCTTCCTTGGCACATCTGACATGAGCTGCTATCTTCGCTTTAAGCCCGAGATTCGATAATATCTTTGCATCTTCCCAACTCTGTGGAGAACATGCAGGGGACGTTACCTCAATATATTCAACTCCAAACTCATCAAGGAGATGACTCAACTCAATTTTCATTTCAGTGGTATAGAATGCCTTTGCGAACTGTTCCCCTTCCCTTAAAGTAACATCAACAATATTTAATCTTTTCTCTTCCATAACCATTTCTATTTTTCTTCATTTTCATCATTAATTAAAGTTTTTAATTTAATTAAATATTTTTAAATATCAAAATGTTTTTTTTGCTTAAATAAACAATCATTCAAAAATAAATATCAAATCATATATAAATTCAGCTAATTCGACAAAAATATTTAAAAATATTTCTACAATAAAAAACTATACGAATTGGGCCAATATCTGCATTTCTGACATCTTAATTTAATTTTCAAATTCAAGATAAATAACATAATCTAAATCTTACTTCCAATTTTAATTTTATCATAGAAAATCAAAGATTATTATTTTTAATTATAAAATGTCAAATGTTCAACTAAAATCTTTATTCCAATCGCAATCAAAATAATCCCTCCCACAGTTTCAATCCTTTTACCAAAAAAATGTCCTGCTCTATCACCAATAAATACACCGGAAAACGACAACAAGAACGTAATCGTTCCGATCACAATTATTGGTATAAAAATGGAAATGTCAAGGAATGCAAAGGTTATCCCAACCGCAAAAGCATCAATACTTGTGGCAATCGATAACATGAACAATACATAAACACTTAAAGGATTAAATTCTTTATAATTTTCTTTACCCTTAAATGATTCATAAATCATCCTGATACCTATAAAACTCAGAAGCCCAAAAGCAATCCAGTGGTCAACATTTGTAATAAAACCCCTGAAGCCAAAACCGGCTAACCATCCCATTAATGGCATTAATGCCTGAAATAAACCAAAAAATGCTCCAACCTTCAAAGCATCACTAAATCTCGGACGTCTTATTGTTATTCCACTTGTAATGGATACAGCAAAAGAATCCATCGCTAAGCCCAATGCAATAACTGTAACCGTAATCCAGCTCATCTTAGAATCAACCTTTTTGAAACCATAAAACTGATACTTATCAAATAATCACTATTACTTGTCAATAATCAAAAAAATCTTGCCAGTTGTTGAACACATTTCCAGCAGTATCAACAACTATAAATACCTAAAATGTAACCATTTTCCAATCGCTCTTTAACATAGACGTCAGCGGTTTACCCATACCCTTTACCTCGATGCCAAGTTCTCTCAGCTCTTCAGTAACACCATACATATCAGCACATACAATACATGCTTTTACATCAACTCCTGAATCAATCATCTTTTTAACATAATCCTGCAGTTCAACATTCTCTGAAAGCAATTTCGAAGAAGGTCCCCAAACAATTAATTGAACCGTATCCCACCATCCCTGCTTTTTTGCATTATAAGTATACATAAACACCATCTTTATGGCAACATCTTTATCTCCGCTTGTCCATACCACTCCCAGTTTAGAAGGCTCACCCATATCTGCCTCCTGTGCATTGGAGTATAAAATCACAAATAGTGCAATAATTACAACACAGAGAACTAAAATAATTGCATTTTTCATCATATTACCTCCATTATATAAGTAAACGAAGTCTTCTTCAGTCCACTAATTATTATGCCTGTGTGCTAATAGATTAGCTTTACTCTTTTTAAAAGTGAAAATTCAAAACCCGTAAATCATAAATAAAATCTACCTATCGATAATCGAAAATCTGTTTGACGGATAAGTAAAGATAGGGTCAAAGTTCTGTGCTTTTTGTTTCAGATATTCTTTTTCCTTTTCTGTAACAGGTATAAAAGAATGTGCAAGGTCAAGGGTTTTTCTAATCAATCCTTCATCTCCCGGAGGCATTACAGTGGTCACCGGCTGTGAAAGAGCCCACCTTAAAGCAAGCAACGCATCTTCATAGTCTAAGATTGGCTGATACCAGCAGTTCGGGCATGCTTTCTCCATTCCCCTCCTTGCACGGGATAATACCTGCGTTTTCATAGCCAGTAATGCCATACCTTTTC
>JAUVVT010000408.1 GCA_030604505.1 bacterium
CCGATAGAAGATTCGGCAAAAGCGTGAACCGAAGAAATTATTCCGCTTCTTGTGACAAAGGTTCCGAATATACATAGAACAAAAGTCAGCACAATAAGGGCAATATTCCAGATTTTCAGCATTCCCTTTTTTTCCTGAATAATCACAGAATGCAGAAATGCCGTTCCGGTAAGCCAGGGCATAAGCGAAGCATTTTCAACTGGGTCCCATGCCCAGTATCCACCCCACCCCAGTTCAACGTAAGCCCATTTTGCCCCAAGCAAAATACCAACTCCCAGAGAAAACCAGGAAAATATAGTCCACCTTCTTATATATCTTATCCAACTGTCCCCTAATTGTCTGGTAAATAATGATGCTGCAGCAAATGCAAAGGGAACTGTGAAACCAGCATAACCCAAAAATGTAACAGGAGGGTGAATGACCATCATAGGATGCTGAAGCAGCGGGTTTAAACCGTTCCCATCATTTGGAATATATGGTCTTAACGTTCCGTCGGCACCCACAATTGAAAGTAAGTCGAAAGGGTTGGAAAGAAATAAATTTAAGAAAATGAAAAATGACGTGGTTACCATCATTATTAAAACAACAAAAGGAAGTAAAACAAAATCCTTATTCTTAAACTGAATGACAAGTATATACGTAAATATAACCAGAAACCAGCTCCATAACAGAAGCGAACCGTCCTGCCCACCCCAAAACGCCGCAAATTTATATATCACCGGAAGGGTGCGGTTTGTGTAATTCGCAACATATTCAATACGAAAATCACTCTTCAGCAGCAAAAATATCAGTGCAGCGACAGAAATGTTCAACATCCAGAATACTGTGGTAACACCGTTTTCAGCACTTTTGAGTAAATCCTGTCTCTTCTTTTTTATACCTGCTGCTGAAAAAAATATCACAAACAATGATATTACAAAAGCAACAACTAAGCAATAATTACCGATTATTTCCATCTGCTATCAGAATTAGTTTTTGTTAACAACCTGCTTTCTTTTTCAAAAGAAGTAAGACTCTATTCATTCATAGCTTCATACTTTGAAGCACACTTTGCCTGAATAGCATCAGCTTTAAAGATTCCATCTTGCTGATATATACCTGAAACTACAACCTGTGCATTGTCATTAAAAGTATCGGGCACAGGCTCGTCAGGGGGATAACTGATAGGAATTATTATATTGTTTTGTTCAATTTGAAATCTAAATTCTTTTGAATCCCTTTCAACCGAACTCTGTACAACCTTACCTGCAACCTTTATGTGCTTGTCATAAATTGCGTCTTTCATTTTTATCAGTTCATCAGCAGTTAGATAATAAGACTGTCCCTCTTTAAATCCAATAATTCCAAACCACACTGCTGTAATAAATATTATCAATATGCCGATTAAAAATTTCAAATTCTTTTTTATCATAAATCAGAACTTCCTTTTAATTTCTTTTTTTAATCGAAGAAATATATCGAATTTGAAAAAGATGCCATACTCATTTTTTCAAATCGAGAAAAATCTATTTTATTTTTCAGTAAAATATTTGATTCTTTTTTTCTTGTATTCTTTTACCGAATATGCAGTTCTATAATCATTACATTCAATTTCTTTTGCAATATTACCGATAATCTCTTCGCATTTTTCCTTATCGGTAGCGTGTATCATAGAATAGAGAGAATACTGCCAGTTCGGATAAACCGATCTCCTGTAACAGTGACTGACTGATTTGAAACTTGAAATTATTTTACCATACTCATCAATATTATCCTCATCAACATTCCATGCAACCATTGCATTAGACAAAAATCCGGCATTTCTGTGATTTAAAACAGCGGCAAATCTTCTCATTCTTTTATTTTTTAAAAATCTGTTTATAAGGTCAATTAATTCTGCTTGAGATAAATTAATCTTATCTGCTATCATCTTAAATGGCTGTGATACTAAATCGAGGTCACCCTGCAAAACTCTGATGAAATCTACATCTTTATCTGTTAATCTTCCAACTTCAATTTTCTCATTTTTCTCTTTTGTCAAAGTATTTGAATTTTCATTATAATCATCAGTATTCTCAAGGTCGAATTTCACATCTATCTTATATTCCTTCAAAACAGGCAGAAACATATAATCCTTAATCCGGGAAAGTTCGGCTAATCTTTTAAAGCTGTTTTCAAGATTATCCTCAGGCGGTACTGCAATAGTAAACCATAAATTATATTCACAATCTCTTTTATAGTTATGGCTGACACCGGGATGTCTGTTTACAATCTCAGCCACTCTATCAATATTTTCCTCACTCACCTTAAAGGCAGCTAAACTGCGCTTATATCCAAGACTATTAGTGTTAAAGACCGGACCGATCTGACGAATTATCTTATTTTCATATTTTAATAATCTAATTCTCTGAATAACATCTTTTTCGGTAGTATTAAGACTTACAGCAATATCTTCAAACGGTTTCTCAACAATAGGAAAATCACTCTGAAGCATATTCAGTAATTTTTTGTCAATGTAATCAAGCTTTTTCATATTTTCCATAATTTATATAAAAAAAATTAATTAAGACAACTCATCAAATTTTTTACAATCCGATTTCCTCATCAGTAAGGTAGCACGCGGGATCTTCAGCCCACGGGTCATTATAAACAAAGTTTGCTCGTGCTCTTAAACTGCCTCCGCACATTTTCTTCCATTTACACTTTCCACACCTCCCCTTTAAAAGCGGGAGTCTATCTTTCAAACCAGCCATAAGCGGGTCAGAGGTATCCTGCCAGATTTCACTGAATCTTTTTTCTCTGATATTCCCGAATGAATAATCCATCCAGAACTGGTCTGCATGTACATTTCCCAAGAAATCTATATTGCCGATTCCGACACCCGAACTATATGCCCCTCCCCCATTCCATTCTAAGAGCTCTTTTACCTCCTCAGCCCGTTTTTTATCTTCATTCAGTAATCTCAAATATATATATACTCCGTCGGAATGAGTATC
>JAUVVT010000350.1 GCA_030604505.1 bacterium
CTAAAAAATATTCTTAAACATACTATTTTTACTGTTTGCCGCTGCATCTTTTTATAAACTAATTAATATTTTTACGGAAAATCATTAACTCAATTATCAAGGATTTCCAGCACAACCTTCTTTTTTAATTTACCCGATTTTGCAGCTAATAATGTTCTGATTGCTTGTGCAATTCTGCCACTTTTTCCTATAACTTTACCAAGTTCACCTGATGCTACTTTTAATTCAAGCACTACTATACTCTCTCCTTCAACTTCTATCAAGGATACTTTTTCCGGCTGGTCAACCAATTGTTTAACGATATACTCTACAAATTCCTTCATTTTTTCTCCTTACTTTAGTGTTTAACCACTTATCAATATTGTTTTGCAGGTTATTAATAGGCTATTATATAGACCGATAATGCCCAAAATAAGACATTTATTAACAAGGATTTATCAGACAACATTAGTTTTACTGGGTCTCCTCATTTTTTTTCTTTATACACAAGGTAAAGATATCCAAAAATGCCATATAATGCAAATATATTTGCATATATTAGATTATTAATCCCGATATTATTATAAGAGACCGCTGAAAAATTAGATTGCACGTCGTCTTGAGTTTCGGGATAAGGGAAAAAGTGTATTGATTATAATACCAGCATACAACCCCCTGTATCTCCCTTTTTAAGGGGGAATCCCCCTTGACCCCCTTCTTTAATAAAGGGGGATTTCAGAAAAAGAACACTAACTTGTTGATTTTAGAATTACTGCTGTGTTATTTTTCAAGATGAGTCGGCAAAAAGTAAAGATTAAGAAAGTACAACCCGAGGGTTGTCCACAGGATTATGTAATTTAAGACAAATTAATATATTACAATTTTATTTATTTATCAGAAAGATTAAAAAAGGCAATTTTTTAGACTTTTTGCCGTGTCGTCTTACAAATAATAATTATTGATTTTTTATAAAACTTTTTAGCGCATCTTTCCATTTCGGCATAATATCTATCTTCAAAGACTTCAATCTTTTATTTTCAAGAACTGAATATAACGGTCTTCTGAAATTTGATGCAAATTCTCTGGATTTCGCTCTTTCAAGCTTTACATCAAATCCAGACAGCTCAAAGATATTTTTTGCAAATTCATACCATGAACAGAAACCATTATTTGTTATATGATAAACACCATAATTATCTGAATCGATTATTTTTTTGATTTGAACAGCAAGGTCATATGTATACGTGGGAGTTAAAAACTCATCGTCTACAACCCTGACCTCCCCCTTTTTCTTTGCCAAATAAAACATCGTATTAACAAAATTTCCCCCTTTTGCCCTGCATTTATGTTTTCCGTATAATCCCGATGTCCTTACTATAAAATATTTTTTTAATATGGCTCTGATAAAATTTTCACCGGCAAGCTTTGTAATCCCGTAAACATTGACCGGGTTTGGAATATCATCCTCAGTATATGGAGATGTTTTGTCTCCACCAAATACATAATCGGTACTAATATGCATGAGGGCCGCATTAATTTTTAAGCAAGCTGATGCCAGATATTTTAAGCCAAGTACATTTGTTTTAAATGCAAGTAATGGCTTTTTTTCACATTTATCTACTTTATGAAAGGCAGCTGTATTGATCACTAAATCTGGTTTCTTTTTTTCCATAAATGAAGATACAGATTTTTCACTTCTGATTTCTATATTATCATGGGCAGCCAAAATTAGGTCATGTTCATCTAATTCATCCGCAAGCTCCATCCCGAGCTGACCGTTTGCTCCTATAATCGCAATTTTCATAATAACTGCAATTGATTTTTTACTTTATATATTTGTAATAACTGCTTCTATTTAAAGCCGGTTTTTTTAGATTAAATGATTAGTACCAGTACTAAATATATAACCACAGAGCCGCAAAGGTACTATAAAATATATTTTTTTGTCTTTTATTGTTTCTGATGTTAAAAAATCTTTCCTGTTTTTTCAATAATTTTTTCGGCTTCTGAAAGGAGTATCATCCACTGGATATTATAATATTTAGGATTTGAGAAATCTGAAAAATTATTCTTGTTAATCTGCACCATCATATCCTTTACCGATTCAATTATAGAAACTTCCGGTTTAAATCCTAATACCTTTTCGATTTTATCTGTCGATATTCTGTAACTTCTCTGTGTAAAACCTGAATAATCGACACTTATTTCCACTCTTTTAAAATCCTTTAATGCTTCTCTGACCCAATGAGCCAGTTCGAGGATTCTAAAATTTTTATATGAAATATTAAAGATTTCTCCGCATACTTTTTCTTCCGGAGCCTCCAGACATAAGATATGTGCTTTTGCCACATCATTTACATCAATCAATGGTCTCCACATTTCGCCACCCGAGAATACACTCAGAATTCCATTTATAATTGCATCTTTCAAGAAAGTATTAACAACGAGGTCATATCTCATTCTCGGACTGTACCCATAAACGGTTCCCTGTCTTAAGATCACCGGACAAAAATTTTTATCAGCGAGCTCTAATAGGGCATTTTCGGCTTTGTATTTTGAGATGGCATAAGCTGCGCGCGGTTTTACTTCGGAATTTTCATTCTTTAAAATATCTTCCACATAAAATCCCATATCGTAAATCGAGCATGATGAAGCGAAGGTAAATCTTTTAATATCTTTTTCCTTGCACATGTTAGCCAGTCTTTTTGTTGCTACATAATTCATTTCATCATTTGCTTTTGGGTTGAATTCCGCCATTGGGTCATTTGATAATCCTGCACAATGAATTACGGAGTCGATGCCGTCAAGAACACTTTCATCAATATTCCTGATATCTCCATGAACTAATTCTAATTTTCCTTTATAGTCAGCCAATCCATCATCTCCGAAAATAAGTTTATCAAAAACACGTACGGTTTCCCCTTTATTTAAGATATACTTTAATAGAACTGAACCAATATATCCGGCTCCTCCGGTTAATAATATCATTTTTCGCTTCCTGTTTTTTTTAATATCCTAATCTTATATAATTTAACAATTTTTTTTGTAATTAAAAATACTATTTAAATTTTACAGACCAGTCATAATTAAATGAATCATAAGGAACTCTTATTTCATCAGGATTTTCCTTATTATAAACTTCGCTTGCAGTGCTGATAAGCTGTGTATCATCTTCTAATGACATCCAGCCGTGGAAAACACCCGGTGGGACCGTAAGCAGGGCTGGATTTCTTGCACTAATTACAAATGTGTTGATTTCTTTATATGTAGGGTTGTCTTCACGGTCATCGTAAAGAGCGAACTTTGCTGTTCCATGACTAATAAAGAACCAATCCCATAAAACTTCATGTTTATGCCAAGCTCTTATCACATTACTTTTAACCATACCAACAATATAAACCTGTCCAAACTTTGTAAAATGTTCGTCCGTTGCTCTTAATATTTCTGTTAAGTATCCTCTATCATCTACGTGTGTTACCAATGGTGTTAATCTCACATCCTTAATCATCTAAAATCTCCTCCCACTTTAC